>JALWSI010000231.1:5874-11108 GCA_027080315.1 bacterium
CTGTCTCTATCTGATGGAGAATGTTGATGCCGAGGATCTTGCCCAACTCCTTAGAGAGTCGTCCTCCCCTTGGCCTACCGACTACTTTGTGAATGTTGGAACCGGCAAAGACATTAAGCTTAAAGACTTATTCCATTTGGTGAAAGAGATAGTGGGGTACAAAGGCGATATAATACACGACCTCTCAAAACCCGATGGCACTCCAAGAAAGCTTCTTGACGTAAGCAGGATTCACGCGCTTGGCTGGCAACCTGAGGTGAGCCTTGAGGAAGGCATAAAAAAGACCTACCAGTGGGATGTGGGAAGTGGGACCAGAGGTCAGTAGCCAGAAGTCAGATGTCGGGAGTCAGAAGTCAGTGGATTCTTAAAACTTAAAACTTGCAACTTAAAGCTTATAAGCAACTTAATCCTTAAAACTTTTACTAAACCCAATAAACCAAACAAACGAGACAGACCAGACAGACCAGAGAGGAGGACTTGAATGGATAAAGAGATAATATTTGTCGTTGAGGAGGATCCTGAGGGTGGGTATAGCGCCAAGGCATTGGGGTATTCAATATTCACTCAAGGAGAGACCATTCAGGAGTTGAAAGAGAATATAAAAGATGCCCTGTTGTGTCACTTCAACTATGAGAGCGATATTCCAAAGGTTATTCGTCTGCATATTGTGAAAGAAGAAGTTTTGGCTTATGCCTAAGATTCCGAGAGATCTCTCAGGTTCAGAGTTGGCAAAACTGCTTGTCAAATACGGCTATGTTGTAACGAGACAGACAGGAAGTCATATGAGGTTAATATCAACATATAGAGTTGACGAACACAAGATCACCATTCCATCTCATGGATCAATAAGGTTAGGAACATTGAACAGTATTCTAAAGTCTATAGCGGAGTACCTTGGAGTTTCAAAAGAGGAGCTAATCAGAGAACTCTTTGAGAAGTAAAAGAGAACCGGCTCAGGTGATCGGAAGTCAAAGAAGAACAGGCCTGAGTGGAGAGCGTAAAGCATAAGGCGTAAAGAGTAAGGTGTGAAGCGTCAAACTCACCAGCCAGACCAGATAGACCAGACATACCAAATGAACCAACCTTTACCTATTGACAATGGATATTATGTATGTTCAATCGTTGAACATAGTTTGGGCGAACATATCTCGGGCCTCACACCCGAGGTGGCCGAAGGCTGTTCAGGTTGAGGTGAACAGGACTGGGTGCTGAGGCCTGAGTGGAGAGTGTAAAGCGTAAGGCGTAAAGCGTGAGGGGTCAAGTTTACCAGATGAACCAGAGAGACGCCAGATAAACCAAATCAACCAGACAGACCAAACAGACCAGATAGACCAGATCAACTTAACCCTTAAAACTTAAAACTTTTTAAAATGAAAACCCTAAAATTACCATTTTGGCCTTTAAGTGCGGCAGATACTTCTCCTGCCCAGCGGGTTACTGTGATAGAGCCCGGCAGGGCCGAGAAGAACTACTGGAGAGACCTGTGGAACTACCGTGAACTCTTCATCATACTGGCCTGGCGCGATATCGCCGTTCGCTACAAACAGACTGTGATAGGTGTGGCCTGGGCTGTTATACGGCCCTTCTTGACCATGGTGGTCTTCACCGCCATCTTTGGCAGGTTGGCCAAGATGCCCAGCGCCGGCAATTCCCCTTATGCCCTCATGGTCTTTGCAGGTATGCTGCCCTGGACTTTCTTCTCAACCGCCTTGGGTGAGGCCTCTAACAGCCTCATTGGCAACGAGAAGCTCATAAGCAAGGTGTACTTTCCACGGCTCATCATTCCCACCGCCGCTGTGGTGACAGCCTTTGTGGACTTTCTGATAAGCCTTGGCATTCTCTTTTTCATGATGCTCTACTACCGCTTTGTGCCTGGATGGCAGATCTTGCTGTTGCCCGTCTTCATGCTGCTGGCCCTCTGCGCCGCCTTGGGACCTGGGTTGTGGGTGACTGCCTTAAACGTTAAGTACCGCGACTTCAGGTATGTGATACCATTTCTGGTTCAGCTTGGGCTCTATGTCTCTCCTGTGGGGTTCACCAGCAGCGTTATTCCCCACAGGTGGAGGTTGCTCTACAGCCTCAATCCCATGGTGGGGGTGATAGACGGTTTCAGGTGGTGCATTCTTGGGAAAGAGAGTCCCCTGTATCTGCCGGGTTTCTGCTTCAGCGTGGTGGTGATAGCCTTCTTCTTGTGGTTTGGCATAACAAGGTTCAGAAAGATGGAGAACCTCTTTGCGGATTTGATATAGAGGGTTTTAAGGTTTAGAAGAAGGTTTGGGTGTAAAGATGTTGAAGTTGATGCGGATTGTGGTTTCTCTAACGCTGAGTTTGATGTTAGACAGTTGTTTTTTTTGGGAGAGTTAGGGAGGAAAAGTGAAAACCTGGAGAGAATGGATTGTCACGAATCCGTCGGTGATGATGGGTAAACCGGCAATCGTTGGAACCCGGATCACAGTGGAGCTCATTTTAGAAAAGCTGGCCGCCGGTGAAACGATAGACGATCTGCTGGAAGCACATCCTCGGCTGACGCGGGAGGCTATTCAAGCAGCACTGGCCTTTGCGGCTGAGGCATTGCGAGCTGACGTGGTGTATCCCGTAGAGATTCCTGCGTGAAAATTTTGGCCGATAAAGTGTAGCTGACTCATAAGATGCCGTTGTTGCTGAGTTGAAAGAGATATCTTCCATGCTCCATGGCCTCATCAAATACTTAAAACTTAACCCTTAAAACTTAAAACTTAAATAAAACCAAACAGACCAGATAGACGAGATGAAAACAACCAATTAAGGAGAAAAATATGGAATTTCCAGGGTTAAATAGAATCACTATAGACCCTAAGGTTATGGGTGGTAAGCCTTGTGTGCGGGGTATGAGGGTAACGGTAGGGACAATTGTTGGGCTTCTTGCATCGGGAGCCTCTTTTGAGGAGGTTTTAGAGCTTTATCCCTACCTTGAAGAGGAGGACATAAGAGCTGCTCTATCGTATGCAACCTGGCGTTCCGAAGAGTACGACCTGCTATTAGAAGAGGTTTCGTGAAGATCCTGTTAGATATGAACCTTTCTCCTGCATGGGTTCCCTATCTTGAGGGGTACGGGTACGAAGTGAAACACTGGGGTGAGGTGGGCTCTTCCACTGCTACAGATGTTGAGGTTATGGATTGGGCGCGTAAGAACGGGTATGTTGTTTTCACTCACGATTTAGATTTTGGAACCCTTTTGTATGTGACCATGGCGGTGGCTCCCAGTGTGGTTCAACTGAGGTGCGAAGACATACGTCCTCAAAGTGTCGGTGAGATTGTGGTAAAGGCCTTAAAGAGAGCCCGCCAACAGATAGAACAAGGGGCCCTTGTTGTGATTGATCCCAGAAGAAGCCGAGTAAGACTCTTACCCTTAGGTAGGAAAGAGTCCAGGAATAAGGCATGAGGCGTAAGGGTTGAGTGTATGGGATATGAGTCATTTGAAGAGTTGGAGGTGTGGAAACGGGCGTGTCGTTTGGCGGTTTTGGTGTATGAGCTGTTGGGTAGATGTGAGGATTTCGGATTAAAGGGCCAGATGACCCGTGCGGTGGTGTCAATTGCCTCTAACATTGCTGAAGGAGCTGAGCGGGACAGTAGAGCCGAGTATGTTAGATTTCTGCATATTGCCAAAGGTTCTGCTGCCGAGCTGCGCACTCAGGTTTATATTGCCCAGCAGATTGGTGTTCTTGAGCCTAAAGATGCCCAGGCCGTTGTTTCTGAGTTGAAAGAGATATCTTCCATGCTCCACGGCCTCATCAAATACTTAAAACTTAATTCTTAACTTAACCCTTAACTCTTAAAACTTAAAACTTGCAACTTAAAACTTAAAACTTCTTGTCAAACCAAATAAACCACATAGACGATACAAACATTCAGTAAGCTATTAAATATGTGTCTCAACTCAATTGTTCAAGATCTATATTCAAACTTGAGAAGTTTGGTATCTCATGCTGGATTCCGTAAGTACTTTGCGAATACATCCTGGCTTTTTGCTGAGAAAGTTTTTCGTATGGGAATAAGCCTTTTTGTAGGGATTTGGGTTGCAAGGTATTTAGGACCAGATAGATATGGACTTCTGAGTTATGCACAGAGTTTTGTAGGGTTGTTTACTGCTATTGCAGCACTTGGGCTTGATGGAATAGTTGTAAGAGAATTAGTGAAATATCCTGAGAGGGAAGGAGAGCTGATAGGAACGGCTTTTTTCCTAAAACTTTTTGGTGCTATTCTAACTCTTATGGTCTTATTTGTAGCGATTCATTTTACATCAAATGATAGATATACAAATATTTTGATTTTTATCATAGCCTCAGCCACTATTTTTCAAAGCTTTAATGTTATAGATATGTATTTTCAGGCAAAGGTTATGAGTAAATATGCGGTTTTAGCAAATATGATATCTCTATTTGTGAGCAGTTTGGTAAAGATTGTACTTATGTTGAATAATGCGCCTCTCATAGACTTTGCATGTGTGGTGTTGTTTGACAGTGTGGTTTTGGCTTGTGGGTATTTGTATTTTTATATAAAAAACAGCTCAATATTCAGAATTCAGTATTTGAAATTTAATAAACTAACTGCTATTAGTTTATTGCGGGATAGTTGGCTTTTAATTTTAAGTGGTATGGTGGTAGCCGTTTATATGAGGATAGACCAAGTGATGATAAAGGAAATGATGGGTAATAAAGCAGTTGGTAATTATGCGGCAGCAGTGAGGCTAAGCAAAGCTTGGTATTTTATACCAATGGTTATAAGCTCTTCTCTTTTTCCTGCGATTATAAATGCAAAAAAGGTAAGTGAAAAGTTGTACTATGAAAGGCTACAAAAATTGTATGATCTAATGGTCTGGATGGCAATAACCATAGCGCTTCCCATGACTTTTTTGAGCGATTGGGTGGTTAATCTGCTCTATGGTGGGCAGTATAGCCAAGCTGGAGGTGTCTTGAAGATACATATATGGGCAGGAGTGTTTGTGTTCTTAGGGGTCGCTAGTGGTAAGTGGTTGCTTAATGAAAATTTACAAATATTTTCTACTATTAATACTACAATAGGCGCTATTGTTAATATAAGTTTAAACTATATCTTAATCAAACATATATGGATTGTTGGTGCAGCGTGGGCCACATTTATTTCTTATTTTATTGCTGCATATTTATGTTTGGCTTTTTGGGAAAAAACAAGAGTTAATTTCATTAACTTGTCAAGAACTTTATTAATAACAAGGA
>JALWSI010000232.1 GCA_027080315.1 bacterium
CTTTAGAGTACATATTTGAACGCTGTAGGGTGATCTCACCTGAAGAGGCCAGGGCCCTGGCAAGGTTGCAGAGCCAGCGCTTTGGAAGAAGGTTGAGAAGACGCACCGGCAGGAGGTGATATCTCTTTCATGAGCCTGATACCCTATGTGATAGAGCAGACCGATCGCGGCGAGCGGATGTTTGACATCTACTCCCGCCTGCTGAAGGACAGAATCGTCTTTTTGGGAACCGCCATAGACGATCATGTGGCTAACACCGTGGTGGCACAATTGCTCTTTTTGGAGGCAGAGGATCCCTCAAAGGAGATAGCCATGTACATCAACTCCCCCGGGGGTGTGGTTACTGCGGGTTTGGCCATCTACGACACCATGCAGTACATAAAACCCGATGTGACCACCATCTGCATTGGCCAGGCGGCGAGCATGGCTGCCGTTTTGCTGGCTGCAGGGGCCAAGGGGAAGCGCTATGCATTGCCTCATGCCCGTATCATGCTTCATCAACCCAGGGGCGGCTTTGAGGGTCAGGCCCACGACATTGAGATACACACCAGAGAGATACTGAGGTTGAAAGGAGCCTTGGAAGACATCCTGGTTAAGCATACTGGCCAGACAAAGAGAAAGATAAAGGCCGACACAGACAGGGACTTCTTTATGGGGGCCCAAGAGGCCAAGGAGTATGGAGTGATAGATAGTATCATTGTTCATAGGGGAGAGGGATCGGAGGAGGGGAAGTGAGATGGAGTCAAGAAGAAGAGAACCGTTAAAGTGCTCCTTTTGCGGCAAGGGCGAGGCTGAGGTTAATCGCCTCATAACCGGCCCTGGGGTGTATATCTGCGACAGGTGCGTAAAGCTCTGTGTTCAGGTGCTCAGAGAGAAGGGAGACATGCCTGAAGAGCGCTACCATGGCCGGTTGCCTACCCCCCGTGAGATCAAGAGTTTTTTAGATAGATACGTGGTTGGCCAGGAGCGGGCCAAGAAGGTTGTATCTGTTGCAGTTTACAACCACTACAAGAGGTTGCTGGCCTCAGAGAGAAGAGGGGTTGAGATTGGAGATGGTGAGGATGTTGAGATCCAGAAGAGCAACATCCTAATTGTAGGGCCCACCGGTTCTGGGAAAACCCTTATTGCCCAGACCTTGGCCAGGTTTCTCAATGTGCCCTTTGCCATAGCCGATGCAACCACCCTCACCGAGGCGGGGTATGTGGGAGAGGATGTTGAGAACGTACTCGTCAGGCTGCTTCAGGCTGCCGACTACGATATTGAGAAGGCCCAAAAGGGGATCATCTACATAGACGAGATAGACAAGATCTCTCGGAAGGCCGAGAACCCCTCAATAACCAGAGACGTGTCTGGTGAGGGGGTGCAGCAGGCCTTGCTTAAGATCATTGAGGGCACCATTGCCAATGTGCCTCCTCAAGGTGGGCGCAAGCATCCACACCAAGAGATGATCTCAATAGACACCTCCAACATCCTCTTTATCTGCGGCGGTGCCTTTATGGGGCTTGAAAAGATCGTTCAAAGAAGAGTTGGGAGTAAAGTTATCGGTTTTGGTGCCGATATTGGAGATTCGGAAGAGCATACCGACAGGGATGTGCTTGCTCAGCTGCAGCCTGTTGACCTCATCAAGTACGGGCTCATACCCGAGCTTGTGGGGAGGCTGCCGGTGGTGATCGCATTACATGAGCTCACGGAGGAGGATTTGCTGAAGGTGCTGGTTGAGCCTGCCAACAGCTTGGTGAAGCAGTACACCAAGCTATTTGAGATGGAGGGGGTTGAGCTTCAGTTCACCAATGAGGCCTTGAGGGCTATTGCCTCCACAGCCATTGAGAAAGAGCTGGGCGCTCGGGGGCTGCGCTCTGTCATGGAAGATATCATGCTTGATATCATGTACGAGCTTCCTGTTCTTGCCTCAAAAGGTGTGAAGAGGTGTGTGATCACTGAAGAGGTTGTGCGTCAGGGATCTGAGCCTACATTTCTTTATCAGAAGGCAGGATAACGAGGAGGGGAATGATAATAGGCAGAGAGATAGAAGAGCTGCCCTTGGTTCCATTGAGGAACTTAGTGGTGTTTCCACACACCATGGTGCCCCTCTTTGTGGGGAGGGGGAAGAGCATAACCGCGGTTGAGGAGGCTTTACGCAAAGACAAGAAGATATTTCTACTCACCCAGCGGGATGCAAACGTTGATGAGCCCACAGAGGACGATCTTTACAGGGTTGGGGTGGTAGCCACCATCGTGCAGAGCGTTCACATGCCCGATGGCACCATGAAGATCTTGGTTGAAGGCAAGCATAGGGCCAAGGTGCTGCGGGTTATAGAAGGGGCGTTTTACCAAGAGGTTCAGTGTTTGGTGATGGAAGAGAGCCCCATAGTGACACCGGCCATAGAGGCCTTGATGCGCAACATCAGCAATCTCTTTCAAGAGTACACCAACCTTAACCAGAAGACTCCTGCAGAGATTGCAAATGCAGTTGAGAACATAAGCGATCCAAACCAGTTCTGCGACGTTGTTGCCACCCATCTCAACCTTAAAAGCAAAGAGAAACAGAGCATTCTGGCCTGCTTTGATGTTCAGGAGCGCCTTGAGAAGGTGATGACCTATCTTCACATTGAGATTGAGATTCTGGACGTGGAGAAGAGAATCAAGACCCGCGTAAAGGAGCAGATGGAGCAGAACCAGAAGGAATACTACCTTAACGAGAAGATCAAGGCCATCCAGAAAGAGCTGGGCAGAGACGGCTATGGAGAGGTGGACAAGTTCAAGGAGAAGATCAAAGCCGCAAAGATGCCCAAAGAGGTTGAGAAGAAGGCCATGGAGGAGCTCCATAAGCTTGAGCTTATGCCTCCCATGTCTGCCGAGGCCACAGTGGTGCGCAACTACTTGGACTGGCTCACTGAGCTGCCGTGGAACAAGACCACGAGGGACAGGTTGAGCATAGAGAGGGCCCAGAAGATCTTAGACGAGGATCACTACGGGCTCAAGGATGTGAAAGACCGTATCTTAGAGTATCTGGCGGTGCGCAAGCTCTCTCGCACAAAGGGTACCAAAGGCCCTATTCTCTGTCTCGTAGGCCCTCCGGGAGTGGGCAAGACCTCTTTGGGTCGTTCAATAGCCCGGGCCATGGGACGTAAGTTTGTGCGGGTTTCTCTTGGTGGGGTCAGGGACGAGGCCGAGATAAGAGGCCACAGGCGCACCTACGTGGGGGCCCTTCCCGGTCGTATTATCCAGATGATGCGTAAGGCTGGCACAAAGAACCCGGTTATGCTTCTGGACGAGATAGACAAGCTCAATTCGGACTTTCGCGGAGATCCATCTTCGGCCCTTCTTGAGGTGCTGGATCCTGAGCAGAATACCTCTTTTAGCGATCACTACTTAGAGGTTGAGTTTGACCTGTCCAAGGTCTTCTTCCTCACAACCGCGAACCTGTTGCACACCATACCCCGGCCATTGCTGGACAGGATGGAGGTTATCCGTATTCCCGGCTACACCGAGTACGAGAAGACCATGATTGCCACCCAGTTTCTCTTCCCCAAAAGCCTCAAGGCCAACGGCTTGAAGAAGTCTGACTGTGTTCTTGAGGAGGATGCCCTTCTCACCGTTATCAGGGAGTACACCAAGGAAGCGGGGGTGAGAAACCTTGAGCGAGAACTCTCAAAGATTTGCCGCAAGAGCGCCAAGATAATTGTTGAGAAGGGCCGTAAAAACGCCGTTCCCGTTGTGGTATCAAAGGATAGGCTTGAGGAGTTTCTGGGGGTGCCCAAATACCGCTATGGCAGGGCAGACGAGAAGTCAGAGGTGGGGGTGGTTAATGGCCTTGCCTGGACAGAGAACGGGGGAGAGCTGCTCATCACTGAGGTGAGCGTGGTGCCGGGTAAGGGCGATTTGACCCTGACCGGTAAGCTGGGGGAGGTGATGCAGGAGTCCGCCAAGGCGGCTCTCACCTATGTGCGCTCCAGAAGCCAGCAGCTCAACATTGATCCCAAGATATTCAGCGAGGTTGACATCCATGTTCACCTGCCAGAAGGAGCTATTCCAAAGGACGGACCCTCGGCGGGAATAACCCTTGCAACTGCCCTGGCCTCTGCCATTACAAACATCCCTGTGCGATGCGATGTGGCCATGACAGGGGAGATAACCCTTAGGGGCAAGGTGATGCCCATTGGTGGACTGAAAGAGAAGCTACTTGCAGCCAAGCGAGGGGGAATACACGAGGTTATCATTCCCAAAGAGAACGAGCGGGAGCTTCGTGAGGTTCCAGAGGAGATCACCAAGGGGCTTATCATAAGGTTCGTTGAGAACATGGACGAGGTGTTGCATCTCGCCCTTGAGGGAGGCCTCCCGGTTAGAACAGAGGAGGTTCCTAAAAAGGATATTCTCTATCGGCCCGACAGCGTTCCCGAACATCCCCTGCCGGCTTAGGTAAACCTTTCTCAAAAAATGGCTTAGGGGTTCTCCTCCACAACCTCGCCCTTCTTTAAGAAACCGGCCTCTTTTGCGTGAAGAAGGAGGATCCTCCTAACCTCTTCAATGGTTCTCATCTTGTTCTGAACGCTGTGGCCAGACTTCACAATGAGCTCTGACTGTTCCCCAGGAAAGTGGGAGCTCCAATAGGGCACTATGCCATCGCTTCCCCCTGGCTCCCCTGCCTTCTCTTTGTTGCCTATGATTGAGTGGAAAGGCACATTGGCCATGCGCAGCTTGTTGAGGCGCTGCATGAAGGTGCTGTTGGGGGCAAGGTTGTCTATTCCAGAGGGAATAGCGTTGACAGGAAGCCCAAGGCTTTGAAGGGATTGGGCGACCTTTCTTAAGAAGTACTTAGGAAAGCTTATCAGCCTGTCCCCTAAGCGTCCGGTCCACTGGGATGCCATGTAGGCCCCTTTGTGAGGGGTGGCCATGAAGATCACCCGTGACACAAAGGGCACGGGTTTGAACTGCACAAGGGAGTGGAGGTAGGGGCTCTTCTGTTCCATTAACTTGGGCCATAGTGAGCCGTCGCTGTAAGAGATCATCAACTGGGCCAATAGGCCTCCCATGCTGTGGGATACAAGAACCATGTGGTCAAAGGCCTTGTCTTTGCCCTCTGGGTCAAACCTTCTTCTTGCGGTGTAAAGGGCCTTTCTCAGCTCTTGGGCTGAGACCAATATGGGATTCCCCGTTGGGTAGGCAAAGAACCAGAACTGGTAGATTCTTGAGAGCACCGGGTCGGTGATGAGCTCGTTGAACATCTTGAGCCAGGTGAGGGGAGATGACATGAGCCCGTGTATCATCACCACGGGAATTTTCTTGGGATCGTAAGGCTCAAACAGATAGAGCCCTCTCTTCCCAGCAATGTCGGTGCCTCTTAGTAATCTTAGAACGCCCAATATGCCTGTGAACTCTTCTCCCCTTTCAAGTATGTAGGCAATAGGAGCCGTTAGGTCGGCCTGCAATGGCACCTTGCGACCCTCAATGTTGAGATTTGTCACCTTCACAGGGTTGTAAACGGCGATCTTGGCCACAGTGGTTAGATCCCTTGCAGAGCCGGTGAAATATACGAAGAAAGATGCAGCCTTCACGCTCACCTGGTGGATTATCTCGTCTGAGGGGGTTGAGTTTCCTTGGGGGACGGGGACGATCAAGGGAACCCCCAGACCGAAGCGAACCCTTCTTTGAAAGCCCTTGATCTCGTAGTCAAAGGCCAGTTTACTCTTTCTCAAGATGGGAGCCTCTTTTATCAGGTCTGGAGGGATGTTTAGTTTGGCCCTTCCAAGAACCAGTCTCACCTCTTTTCTCACCCGATGGCGGGTGTGGGTTCCCCACAGCCTGGCAACCTGCGCCAATGACTGGTTGTAGAAGTCGGCAGCCAAGCGGTAGCGCGGATCAAAGTCACTCAAGGGAGGGCCCAAGGTTTTGTCAAACAGGACTGCATAGGCGTATCTGGCGCTGGATGCCAGATAGGTGCGAGCCATGCCTCCTCCCAGCTTGTGCATGCGTACGTGCAGGTAACAGAGCTCGCTGAGGGCAAATGCGATGTCCCGTGGACGGTCCTGGATCTGGGCGTTATGGAGCCTTTTGGCGAGGATGTAGATGGTCTTTGATGGTCTTTCCCAGTAGGCTTCTTGAAGCCCGTACTGCCTTAACACCTGTTTGGTGTAGGGACTTAAGGTGTCTGATATTAAAGCGTTTTTGTTTAATCTCTTCAGGTTTGTTGTGGGATCAACCCTTTTTAACGGCGAGGTTCCGCAACCGGTGAGGAAGAGCATCCCCAATGAGAGTAGAACAATGAGTCTTTTGCCAGAACCCCAAAGATGTCCTGATCTCATCCTCTACTCTATTCCCCGGCGGATCAGTCTTGAAAAGTCGCTGCTGTTTCCTGCAGCCTGGGCTCTTTTGTTTATTATGGCTCTCCTCCTCACCTCTTCAAAGGGAAGTCTGTTGTCTATAACCCCTTTTTCGTAAAGTAGTCTATCGGCGTAGCCGTTGAGGATCAATCTCCAATCAAGGTTTTTTATTCGGGATGCGTCTGGTCTTATAAGAAAGAAAGCACTGGTCATACAATTGCCTGTCAAAGCGTTGTACCACTCTGGCTGCTCTTTCAACTTGTTGATTTTTCTAATGAAGTCCATGAACACGATTCTTAGCGCCTCTTGAGACTTGGTCCTTACCCTGTACATTCTAACCACCTCTGGAGGAGATTTGCGGTAGTTTGTGCGCAGCTTGATGAGGTCTCTTTCGTCGCCAACCACATAGATTATCTCATAGTTTCTGAAGAACCCTCTCACAGCAGAGTAGCCTTCACCCTTCTCTTTGCGCACCTCTATTGAGAAGCAGACGTAGTCAACCTTTTTCCCGTTCTTGAACCCAAAGCTGAACATGGTATGTACCACTTTCTTCAGTCCCCAGTCGGAGAATATCACATAGGCGCAGCATATCTTAGAGAGGTCAAAGGTTTTGGTGTAGTAATGCACGTCGTAGTCTTTATCGGTGCGGTAAAGGCAGTTGCGTATGTTGTGTATGGTCACCTTGGTGCCGTTCACTGTTGCGTAGGGTAACACGGCCAGGTCTTTTCGCCACTGCCGGTTGTTTGAGGGTTTAAGACTTACCCAGTAGAGCAGGGGAAGGATTAGCAGAAAAACGCCTATGTAGTTCATCCAAGGCAAGTGTCTTCTGAAAGATATGACCACTGTCAGCATTAACACAAAGCATACGGCCATGACCTTTCCCAGCAGGGATGAATGGGGTCCAAACAGAAGAAACAAGGTTTCCCAAATGGTAAGCAGGAGCAGGAGAAGCCACACCACCACCTTGATAATGGTCTTCAACAGGTGAATCTCCCTACTTAGGGAACTTATTTGTTAGAGGAAACACTTGAATCCTTTTGAGTTACGGAGTTGTCTGTGCTGAGGAACCTTTTGTTGAACATGTCCTCTTTCTCCATGCTCTTTTTAAGATCCACCATCTCCTGCTGGCTCACCTTGATGAGTCCTCTTTGGGGACGGTCCAAATCAACCACCAGGGCGGTGAGTACTGCAAAGGCGAGGATTAGAGGGATAACGGCGATGAGTTTGCGAGACTCAGCTATTCCCGCTTGTACCCCCATGGTGATCATGGTTAGGGCTGATATGGCCAGCAGGGCAATCCAGATACTGGTGGGTATGCGGGCTCTCAGTGCGGCTGCAATACGCTTTGAGTGCATGTCTATTACGTCGTTGATGGATTTAACCACTAGCATGGCGCATTTTGATGGGTCCTTTTTGGCTGCTTCTGCAACTTGATGCCATAGCATTTCGTGTATCTCTACAGACCTTTGAACGGCTTTAGTAAACATTTCTCGGTTGGCCCCTTTTATCCTAACATCAACATACTCTTTGAGCAGGTCCTTTATTCTGCTTCTGTAGGGCTCTTTAAGAAGATCCGCCCTTAAGTACGCGGTTCCAACGGTGTTGGCCTCTTCCAACACCAGATGCCTTCTCGCCCTATGCTGTGAGGATGCCATTGCAAACGAGAAGGCAAGCACAAAAGCTAACATCCCCAAAATGCCGCTCACTATGTGGTTCAAGGAAGATGGATCTATTGCCTTTTTGCGGCTGTGGAAGAGCCTTCCTACCTGGTATCCAATCTCGTAAGAGAGTAGAATAAAAAGAACCAATCCCAGATAGATCACCCCTATGGGAAGGTGGTCAAATAGCCTCATCTCAAGCATATAATGTATCCTTCTTTGTTTAGTTAATCCTCTATAACTGACATTGGGCCTCTATCGGTCTAAAGCTATTATGTCAAGGATTGGGTCAAGGTGGTTGTCAGGGCTTGAACCTGACCTTAGAATGATTATTATTAAGGCTGCTTTTGATTTTGGAGGGAGTTGCTTAATCTGATTAGGATGGATAGAATCGGCGAACTCTCAAAAGAGGGAAAGCTGTATTAAGGAGGAGTAGTATGGAGAAGATCGGTATTGGTAGGCGCTTGAAGGGCGCGATGGTTTTGGCTTTAGGGGCTTTGATGATCTACGGTGTTATGATGGCATCTGCGGCAAGGGCAAACGAATTTGCCCTTCCATTAGAGATGGGCACTCAGGATCACATTGTGGGAGTGGGGGTTGGAATGCTTCCTGATTACGAAGGGTCAGACGATTACACCTTTGGAGTGGCCCCTTTTTTCAGGTACCAGTTTAGCGGAAGACAGCAGTATATCACCTTTGTGGCCACAGAGTTGAGAGCCAACATTCTGAACCACAAGTGGCTCAGATTTGGACCTTCGTTTAACTACCGTTTTGGCAGGGATGATGTGGATGACCACAAGGTGGATAAGATGGAAGAGATAGACGATGCCTTTGAGGTAGGAGGATTCATAGGGGTAGAGTTTGTTGACAGCGAGAATCCAAGAAAGAGGTTCGTGGCCAACTTAGACGTTTTGCAGGATGTTACTGGCAATCAGAACGGTTTGACCGCCACTCTTACGGCGAGGGTGTGGTATCCTATCTCCTTGATGTTTGATTTCACCCTTGGAGGTGCCGTCTGTTACGCCAATAGCAATTACATGGACACCTTTTTTGGAGTTAGTGGTCACGATGCCAGGCGTTCTGGTCTCCACACCTATAGGGCAGGAGCAGGCATAAAAGACTTCAGGATCAATCCAGGTATTGTTATGCATCTTGGTGCCCATTGGCATCTTGCAGCCGGTGTGCAGTACAAGCGCCTTGTGGGAGATGCAGAGGATAGTCCAGTGGTGGATGATAGAGGTGATGCCAATCAGTGGCTTGGAGGTATCGGTTTGGCATATAGTTGGTAGGGAGATTTTGGATGAGTAGAAGACTGTTCAATAGAGTGGTTGCTGGCTTGGGAGTGGTTGCCCTTCTCTTTGCAGTGGCCGCTCCTGCGAATGCCGGTAGCAAAGCAGCTGAGATTGATCGCGAGGTGGATCAAGCTTTGGCGAAGCTTTACGCCTCTACTCCGGCAGCAGCTGAGCTGGCCAAGGTGGCAAAGGGGGTTCTTGTCTTTCCCAGGGTGGTTAAGGCAGGTTTTGTGGTTGGTGCCAAGTATGGAACAGGTGCTCTGAGGGTTAACGGCCATACAGTAGGCTACTATCGCACCATGGGTGCCTCATATGGTCTTCAGGCTGGAGCCCAGGCCTTTGGGTATGCGATGTTCTTTATGACCGATAAGGCCCTTGATTACCTAAGGAAAAGCAAAGGCTGGGAGGTTGGAGTAGGCCCAAGCGTGGTTGTTGTGGACAAGGGATTGGCAAAGAGCCTGAGCACCACCACGGCAAAGGATGACATTTATGTCTTCTTCTTTGACCAGAAGGGTCTTATGGCTGGGCTTGGAATACAGGGCACAAAGATAACCGAGTTCAATCCCGACAAATAAATAGATTATTGATAGGTTAAAAAAGCGGAGCATCGTTTTAATCGTTTGCTCCGCTTTTTGTTTATGGAAGCGGAGCTTGAGCAGGATTGCGTCAAATAAAAGGAGGGCTTAGCACGAAGATGTCAAAAAGAGAACGATACATCAGGGCTATAGCCGGATCCTTCATCCTCATATCACTTTTGCTGTCATGGATACACAGCAGATACTGGCTACTGTTTACGGCCTTTGTTGGGGCAAACCTTATTCAATCTGCCATCACCAAGTGGTGCCTCATGGATGACATATTGGAGTACCTTGGTATTGCAAAGAAGGAAGAATGTCCTCAAAACGAATAAAAAGAAAAGTAGCTGCTGTGCTAATAGTCCACTTTCCAAGCAGACCTGAACTACGCCTTTGCTTTGGCAAGGAGTCCCACCCTGTCAATATCCTCCTTTGATCCCAGCACGACCAATAGATCCCCTTTTGAAAGCTCCATATCAGGATGTGGCCTCACTATCTCTGATGTTACCGCTTTTCTCACTGCTATGACGGTGGCTCCAGTGTCCTCCCTTATTTTAGACTCCCTGATCACCTTTCCGTCTAAGCTTGAACCCTCTTCAATAACCACCTCTTCAAGGATCATGGTTAAAGGGCCCATCTTTGTGCTTAGCTCTATGAGCTCGCTCACGGTTGGCTTCATAGCCGCGCTGGCAAGCATTCTTGCCCCCACATCGTAGGGGGAGAGCACCCGGTTGGCTCCAGCTTTGTAGAGCTTTTTGGTAGCTGCAGGGTCGTCAACCCTGGCCACGATGTGCAGGTTGGGGTTTAACTCACGGGCAGAAAGGGTCAAAAAGAGATTGTCGGCGTCTGATCCCACCACTGCTATCAGTGCCTTTGCTCTGTCTATTCCGGCTTCTTGCAGTGCACTCTCTTCACCGGTGTCTGCTTCTAAATAGGGGTAGCCCAGCTCCCTAAGCTTCTCTATCTGGTCAGGGTTATTTTCAACCACCACAAAGGGTACTCCCTTTTCTTTCAACTCAAGGCTTATCTTCTCACCTAAACGGCCAAAACCACACACTATGATGTGATCTTTCAACTTCTTCATCTCTTTGTTGATCCTCCTCTTTTCAAAAACCTCTTTGAATTCCCCTTCTACCAGCAGCTTTGAGAAAGTGG
>JALWSI010000233.1 GCA_027080315.1 bacterium
CTCCGTTGTCCCACGGCGATACCGTGGAGGTCACCGTTGAAGGAGTAGGAACCTTAAAGAATATTGCGAGAAAGGCATGAAGAAGACTCTTGCCTCTTTTTTGGCTATTCTGCTGATAGTAGGGATGCTCTCTTTTGCCTTTGTTGGTGATGGGCATTGTGATGAAAAGGCTCCTGAAACCATAACCTTGGTCTGGCCTCCAGATTGCACCGCGGTTGACTACGACGACCTTCACTCAATTGCCGACTATCTTCTTTTGTTTGCATGGACCGAGGTGAAGGGATCTGAGGGTTATCTAATGACCCTCATCTTTGATAGAGGGGATGGGGGCAAGTTGCTAAGGTGGGATGGCCCTATTCTCAACCAGTATCTGATTTTTTTGGAGGGATTGGCTATATGGCCCATTCCCCTTGATGAGGCGGGATGGAATGCCATTGCCCCTTATGTGATAACTTGGCAGGTGAGGGCACTTGAGAAGGGGAACGATTTTTCAAGCGTTACCGCTGTTAGTCCCAAGCACTATTTCACATTGAATCCAGTTGTGGAATAGATGCTTTCAAAGCACAAATAGGTAGGGTAGGCTCTCCTTAATTCTGTTTAGCTCTTCTTTGTAATGATACTCCTCTCTCTCTTTGGCCTTGGTCTCAAGCCCTTTAACGGCGTTCATAAGCTCCTGATAGCCCAAGGAACCCAACACCCCTTTTAGGGAGTGGAGGCTCATCTGGAGGGTTTTGTAATCTCCTTTTTCTAAAGCCTCTTCGGCTTTCTCTATGTTTTTTCTTATAGACCTTGCCGCTTTATCTATAAATCCTGGCACCTCGTCTTCAGATAGGCCGTAGGCTTCCATTAGGTAGGATTTAAGGGCCTCAATTCCCTCTTGCTCCTCACTCTTCTTATCTTTGGAGGCTTCTTCTGGTTCTCTTGGTTCACTAAAGAAAGGTTCCTTTCTAAAGAACCTTCTGATCACCCTCCTAAAGTCCTCAACCACAATAGGTTTGCTTATGTACAGGTCTATTCCGGCTTCTATTATCTTTTGTCTCTTTTCCTCAAAAGCATGGGCGGTTATGGCTATCACAGGGGTGCTTTTTCCTATTAACTTTTCTGACAGACTCTCTTTCACCTCTTCTGATAGCCCAATCTCTTCCGGAATTAAGGGATCTTCACCTTTCTCTAAGGATCTTATTATCCTTGTGGTGGTTAGACCATCCATCACAGGCATCTGGATATCCATAAGCACCAGGTCAAATTCCTCTTCCGAGAGCCATAAGAGGGCTTCAGCACCGTTCTCAGCAAGGGTTACCTCGTGGCCTTCCTTTTCAAGAATGGTCTGCATAAGGGCCTGATTCAGCTCTGTGTCTTCAACGAGGAGCACCTTTCCTTTTATTGGTGCTCCTTTCATTGCTGGGCTCTTCTTAGTCTCTTCTTTATGACCCTTATCTTTCTTGGACTCAGAGCAGGCCTGTACCACCGCCTTCAATAGAGAGGTAGGCAAAATAGGCTTGTTGAGCCATTCGCAGTGGATCTTATCCCTCAGCTCCACGCCTTCTCTTGTAAGTAGAAGAATGCAGGCAGGGGGTTCTACCATCCTTAGAACCTCCTGGTGAGCGGGGTCAGAAGAGGCAATGAGCAGAACCTTTTTCTCGTTCTTGATCTTTCTCTCAATCTCTTCCGGTTCAAAGGCCTCTATCACCTTCATGTTGAATCTCTTAAGGGTGTCTTTCACCACCAACTTTGTCCATGGGTCTCTCTCTACCAACAGAGCTGTCCATTCTTGTGATATCTCTTTCATCTTAAAGGTTAGGTTTTTGAATTCAGATGATAGTTTATCCTCTTTCTCCAATTCAAAGGGTATCTTAAAGATGACCTTTGTCCCTTTCCCCTCTTCGCTATCTATCCATACATCACCACCCATTCCCAATATAAACTCTCTGGTTATAGTTAATCCCAATCCTGTACCACCGGCCTTTCGGGTGACAGTAGAGTCTGCTTGAGAGAAGGGTTCAAAAATGGTCTCCAGCTTGTGCTTTGGAATGCCCTCTCCTGTGTCGCTCACCTCAAAGGTTACCATGGCTACATTACCCTCTTGGGAATCAAGGGATGCACTGAACACCACTCTTCCTTCGTGGGTAAACTTCAGTGCGTTGCTTAGCAGGTTTCTGAATATCTGGCCCAACTTGGGGGCGTCCCCCAAAAGAACCATTGGAACCTGGGGAGAGAGATGGCAGTAGAGGTCCACCCACCTTTCAGATGCTTCGTGAGAGAATATCTCTATCGAATGCTCCATCACCTCCAGAAGGTTGAAAGGGGATTTCTGGTACTCTATCTTGCCTGCCTCAATCTTGGCTAAGTCTAAGATATTGTTCAGCACAGATAAGAGAGCTTTTCCACCTTTGTATATTTTTGAGACAAACTCCTCTTGCTCTCTACTTAGGTTGCTCTCTGCGAGAAGCTGGGACATCCCTATGATGGCGTTTAAGGGGGTGCGGATCTCGTGGCTCATGTTGGCCAGGAACATACTTTTTGCCTCGCTCGCCTCTTTCAGCTTCTCTTCTATCTTCTTTCTCTCTGTAATGTCGTGGCCAACCGACATAAGCTCTACAAGTTCACCCTTCTCATTTCTGAAAGGGGTGTTGGTCCAAGAAATCCATACCCTGCGTCCATCGGAACAGATGTTCTCGTTCGCTCCTCTGGGGTATCGTTCGTGTTTGGCAAGCAGCCTTTCTATCAT
>JALWSI010000234.1:0-8931 GCA_027080315.1 bacterium
CTCTTTGTCCACAAGCTCGTTGGGAATACGGTAGTTGGGTATGCCGTAGCGCAGCATGCCTCCTGGCTCTGGAGCTGCTTCAAGCACCTTCACCTGGTAGCCCTTACGGGCGAGGTAGAAGGCGCAAGAGAGGCCAGCAGGCCCTGCGCCCACAACTGCAACCCTCTTCTCCTTCTTCTCTGGAAGCTCAAAGGGTAGCTCTAATCCCTCGTTTTCGTAGTACCAGTCTGCCACAAAGCGCTTCAGCATCCTGATCTGCAAGGGACCTCCTGCCAGGCCTCTGGTGCACTCCCCTTCACAGAAGGCGGGGCAAGCGCGGCCCAAGGAGGCTGGGAAGATCACCCGGTCAAGGATGAGATTGAAAGCCTCTTTGTACTTTCCTGCCCCAATGAGCTTAACGTAGCCGTGGGCATTTAGACTCGCTGGACAGGCGTTTCGGCATGGAGAGAAGCCCTCTTTGTCAATCACAAACACATTGGGCACTGCCTGGGGGAAAGAGCGATAGATTGCTGTGCGATCCGTCATGCCGTACTCGTACTCGCTGGGGAGGGAGACGGGGCACCCCTTGACGCACTCTGAGCATCCTGTACAGGTCTCTTCGTCAATGAACCTCGCCTTTTTGTGAATAGTGGCCTTAAAGTTTCCAATGTAGCCCGAGACATCTTTCACCTCGCTGTAGGTGAAGAGCTTGATGTTCTCGTGCTGACCCACAGAGACCATCTTGGGGGTGAGAATACAGGCGGCGCAGTCAAGAGTGGGAAATGTCTTGTCAAACTTGGCCATATGGCCTCCCACAGTGGGCTCGCGCTCAACCAGGTAAACCGTCTTTCCCGCGTCGGCTATCTGCAGGGCAGCCTGCATACCTGCAATACCGCCGCCTATCACCAGTACATTGGGGTTTATGTCAACGATTCTGGGCTCAAGGGGCTCATGGTAGGCAACCCTGTAAACCGCCGCCTTCACAAGCTGCTTGGCCTTCTCGGTTGCCTCCTCTTCGTCTTCTGTGACCCATGAGACCTGCTCTCTGATGCTGGCCATCTGGAAATAGTAAGGGTTTATTCCCGCCTTCTTGAGGTCGTTTCTGAAGGTCTTTTCGTGCATCCTTGGAGAACAAGAGGCCACCACAACCCGGTTAAGTCCCAGCTCCTTGATGTCGTCAATGATGAGCTGCTGACCGGGATTTGAGCACATGAACTTGTAGTCTTTGGCAATCACCACGTGGTCAAGGGTTGCGGCAAAGTCTCTCACCGCCTCAACATCAACCTTGTAGGCGATGTTTATTCCACAGTGGCAGATGTAAACGCCTATTCTGATATCCTCAGCCATCATCTCACCCCCTTGGCAGCCTGCAGCACCGCATCTGCAGGAGTGATCACCTTGCCGATTCCCACCTCTTTGGGGCTTCCTCCCATGGCCAGGCCCATGAGCTGGGTGAAGTAGACCACAGGGATACTCTCACCCAGGTCTTCCTGCACAGAGTCCAAGTTGAACTGACATAGGGGACAGATGGTTGAGATGGCCTTGGCCCCTTTGCGCTTAGCGTCGGTGAGAATGGCCTTAACCAAAGGCAGACAGGCCTCTTTGTTGGCCACCATCTGGGCGGCTCCACAACAGTAGGTCTTGGCAGTGAAGTCAACCACCTCGCATCCAGAGGCCTCAAGTATCCCGTCCATGATGGTGGGGTTTTCAGGGTGATCCAGGTCTCCCCAGGGCCTGGTGAGCTGGCAGCCGTAGTACGGAGCAACGGGAAGCTCTGGGAAGGGATGGGTGATAACAGAGGTGAGCTCCTCCTTCTCAATGTCCCTGGCAAAGACCTCAATGATGTGTCTTACCTTGATCTTACCGGAGTAGCTCTTGCCGTCCTCCTGAAGCGCCTGGTTGATCTGCTGGGTTATCCCCTCTTCTTCAATGATCTTCTGGGCTTTGCGAAGGGTGGAGTAGCAGGCGTTGCAGGGGGTCACCAGCTGGTCAAACCCTTCAGACTCTGCAATGGCCATCACCCTTGCCGCCATGGCCAAGGCCTCCATCTCGTTTATGCTGAAGGCCACTGTGGCCCCGCAGCAGTTCCAGTCTGGCAGCTCAACAAGCTCTATGCCCAGCCTGCGGGCAACGAACTGAATAGACTCTTTGTAGCCCGCGGCGGTCTTAAGGCTGCAACCGGGATAGAAGGCGTATCTGCTCTCTTTCATGCCGCACCTCCGCTATCCATGGAGGTGATCTCGTCCTTCTCAGGAGAGATGGTTCTGGCCTTGGAAAGCATCACCCTGAACTTGTCGGGGTCTGCCACCGACTCACCTTTGAGCTCCATGCGGCCCCTTCTCAAAAGCTTCATTCCCAGAGAGGCCATGCTTGTGTTCTTGATGAGGTCTTTGGGACTGCCAAGTAGAAACTTGCGCATCATCTTGGTCTCAGAGAGGCGGCCGTCCTCCTTCACGGTCTCGTGGAAGGCGGTGTACATCTGCAGGGTTGAGACCTTGGGCTTTATTCCCTGCTCTATAGCCAGTCTCTTGAAGGCGTACATCTGATCGGTGATGAGGATCTCCCTTGGGCATCTAACCGTGCAGTAGTAGCAGGAGGCACAGAACCAGAAGGTGTTGGAATGCAAGGCCTCTTCAATGTCTCCGCCCTTAACCAGGGCGAAGAGCCCCCGGGGACCGTAGTCCATGGCCTCTGCCATGGGACAGGATCCGGTGCAGGTTCCGCACTGGATGCACCTGAGGAGCTGGTCTCCTCCGGGAAGTTCCAACAACCGTTTCAGCAGGCCTGTGGCTTCCATGGCTCACTCCTCTATCTGGTGGAACTCGTCCTCCCTGTAGGTGGTGAGAGGGAGGGGCTCCTGTAAACTCCTACCTGGCAGGTACTCAAAGAGCTCCTGAAGGTCGGCTCCCACGGTCTTGAACACCTGGGCAACGGGGATCCTGGTGGGACAGGAGTCCTCGCACATGCCGCATCCCACGCAGGAGGTTGCCATGTGGGTCATGCGGCCAAGGTGAAAGAGTATGGTGTCCATAGGCACCCTTAAGGTGCCCTTCTTCTCCAGTCTGCGCTGGTAGCTGGCGGGTTCGTACTCAAAGGTTGCAGACTCAAAGAAGCAGTCTTTGCAGTAGCATATGGGACACACATGGCTGCAGGCGTGGCACCCTATGCACTTTCCAAAGATGGCCACAAGGTTCTCTATCCCCTGGGCCGACTCTTTTGTTTTGGTAATAAGCTCTTCTCTCTCTTTAAGCCTTTTCTCTTTAAGCGACTCTTTCCAGCTTGCGAGATCATCCTGCGTGGATGATAGCCCCAGCTTGCCTATGATCTCTTCCCCTTTCTCTGTCAGCGCCTCTAAGCATCCCTTGCCAGGGGCCTTCTGTGTCCAGACCAGATCAACACCCTGGGGTACGAAGGACTCACAGGCTGCGCACACAGGTCTAACCCCTTTAGGCTGATAGCCTTTCTCTAAGGCAGACCAGTAGCCCTCCACCAGCTTCTCAACATTGCCCTCTGCCTGGAAGCCCCTGTTGGGGAAGACCCCTCCGCATACCACACCTATGAGGATCAGGTTCTCCAGATGGGCCTGTTCAAGCTTAACCAGCTCTATGAGAGCTCTAATCTCACAGGGACGCATCATCACGGCAATGGGACGATCAACTGCTCCCCTCAAAGTGAGCCTTGAGACCACCTTTCCCCCGTTTGCAGGCATGGCAGGGAAGAGAGGATCGCATTCCAAGGCCTCTTCTGGGTGGGTCACCAGGGAGTAGGCAACCCGCCCCTTTTGGGGAAGCCTTCTTAGGGCCATGACTCCTTTCGCCACCCCTTCTGAGATAAGGGAGGCTAGAAACTCGCCAGCGCTCTTGGGTAGCTCGCTAACCATAGCCATATCTTTGCCCCCTTTGCTTGTAGCTGATCCCATTAAACCACATGGGCCAGCTTGCTTCCACTAAAAACCCCCTCACCTTCAGAAAAGGGCCCTCAACCCCCTTCGTCCTCTGATATATTCGGATATTCTAATGAAGAGATATCTCTCTTTGACTCCAATTGCAATCCCCTGAAAGTATCATTTCTCGTCTGGGGATCGCCTTCCCTTACCTTCGCCTCTAACCTATGATACCTCTGTTCCAGGAGGAGGTGTGAGTATGGAGAGAGAGATACAAAAACACCTGTCAAAGGTGTGCATAGAGGTGGCCAAAGAGAACGGGTGGCCTAATTCCCCTGAGGTTATGGTCTCGTACCCAAAAGAGAAGAGATTTGGAGACTACAGCACCAATGTGGCCTTTCTCTGGGGAAAGGCCATGAAGCTTCCTCCCCGAGAGGTGGCCCAAAAGGTGGTTGAGAGGGTTGATCATCCAGATATAGAGATCATTCGTGTTGATGGGCCGGGCTTCATCAATCTCACTATGAGCTTGGGCTGGTGGCATAAGGGGTTGAGAGAGGTGCTCTCTCAAAAAGAGGGCTACGGCTCCTCTTCCCTTGGCAGGGGTGAGAGGGTTCAGGTGGAGTTCGTCTCAGCCAATCCCACAGGGCCCTTGCACATCGGCCATGCCCGGGGAGCCGCAGTGGGAGACACCCTCTCGCGTTTACTTGAGAAAGCGGGCTACTCTGTAGAGAGGGAGTACTACGTGAACGACGGTGGCTTGCAGATGCGCATTCTTGGGCAGTCCCTGCTGGCGAGATGCAAAGAGGTTATGGGTGTGCCGGTGGAGTTCCCTGAAGACGGCTACAAGGGCGGCTACATCGTTGAGCTGGCCAAGAAGGCCTTGCAAGAGCTGCCTGATGTTATGGATCTTCCGGAGGATGAGGCTGCTGCAAAGCTAAGCCGCTGGGGGGCAGAGGAGATTCTGAATGGCATCAAGGAGGACCTTGAGCTCTTCAACGTTGATTTTGACAACTGGTTCTCAGAGGCGAGCCTCTACGAGAGCGGCGCCGTTGAAGAGGCTGTGAGAGAGCTTGAGCGCAAGGGGCTGATCTACGAAGCAGAAGATGCCCTTTGGTTTGCCTCAAGCCGGTTTGGCGATGACAAGGACCGGGTGGTGCGCCGTTCCGGTGGGGCCTACACCTACTTAGCGGCAGACATAGCCTACCACCGCAACAAGGCAGAGCGGGGATTCACCAAGCTCATTGACGTGTGGGGGGCAGACCACCACGGCTACATCCCACGGGTCAGGGCAGCCTTGGAGGCCTTGGGCTACGATCC
This sequence comes from bacterium, assembly GCA_027080315.1. Classification (GTDB taxonomy): domain Bacteria; phylum Thermosulfidibacterota; class Thermosulfidibacteria; order Thermosulfidibacterales; family JALWSI01; genus JALWSI01. The sequence continues at coordinate 5,180 of JALWSI010000234.1, forward strand.
CGAGATCCTGAAGGTGCTTCTCATTCAACTCGTGAACCTGCTGCGCCAAGGCAAGCCCGTGGCCATGACCACCAGGGGAGGGCAGTTCGTCACCCTGAGGGAAGTTGTGGAGGAGGTGGGCAAAGACGCCGTGAGATTCATGCTGCTCACCCGCAAGTGCGACGCCCATCTTGATTTTGACCTTGAACTTGCAAAGGAGCAGAGCGAGGAGAACCCCGTGTTTTACGTGCAATACGCCCATGCCCGAATCTGCAGCATAAGGCGCACAGCAGAGGAGAGGGGTATGAGCCTCCCAGAGGATTGGGAGAGGGTGGATCTATCTCCCCTCACCCTTGAGGAGGAGAAGGAGATCATCAAGAAGCTAACAGCCTTTACTGGGATGATAGAGGGGGCTGCCCGTAGCTTAGAGCCCCATCGCATCACCTATTACCTCCATGAGCTTGCCGCCCTCTTTCACGGATACTACAACAGAAACAGGGTGTTGCTGGATGATGAGGGGCTGAGAAACGCCAGACTGGCCCTCTCAGAGGGGGTTGCAATTGTGCTTAGAGAGGGCTTGAGGCTCTTGGGAGTCTCTGCTCCCACCTCAATGTGAGGAGAGAGATGGATCAGGACCACAACCGATACCAGTACCGGGTGCCAGTGGGCCTCAGCATGCCATCAAGAAGGATGGTGATCTTTGGCATAGCGGTCTTTCTGGCCATCTTTGTGGCTCCATCCTTGGTGGAGCCTGTTACCGACGCCCTATGGTTCCACCACATGGGCCACTTAGACGTCTTTATCACCCTCATTGGCACCAACTGGATCACAGCAGCCGCTGCCTCTTTGGGGTTTCTGTTGGTGGCCTGGATAAACCTCAAGATAGCCGGTAAACAGCCTGTACAAAGGGCTATTGTTATGGCTCCCTACGAGTCAAGAAGGGTGATTCCTCAAGACGCCATTAAGAGAATCTCCCTCTTTGTGGTCATCCTCATGGTTCTTGTGCCTCTGGCTATGGCCGCTTACGGCTACCAGAACGGCATGGAGATGCTCAGGTTTTTGCATAAACAGCCCTTTGGAAGCGCAGATCCCCTCTTTGGAAAGGATGTAGGGTTTTATGTGTTTGCCCTGCCGGCCATGGAGTTTCTGCAGCAGTGGCTCATCTTCACCCTTGCCGTGACCCTTATTGTGACCACGGCGCGGTACCTTGAGCAGGAAGAGATCATTCTGCCAACGGGGAGGGTGCTTGGGCTCACACTTCCCCAGAGAATGAAGATCCACCTTTCCCTGCTGGTGGCTCTTCTATTTCTGGCCATAGCCTGGGGATACCGCTTAGACATGCTTCAGCTCACCTTCTCTCAGTCTTCCCTCATCACAGGGGCGGGGTACGCCGATGTTCACGCCCTGCTTCCGGCCTACAAGGCCTTGGTTGGCATCTCGGTCTTCTGCGCTTTGGTGGTTTTGGTAGGCATTGGACGCAAGGGAATACACCTGTTGGTTGGGGGGATAGCGCTTCTGGTGGTGCTCCATGTTTTGGGAACCACCTTGATCCCCTCGGCTGTTGAGCAGTTTGTTGTGAAACCCAATGAGCTGGAGAAGGAGGCACCCTACATAGCCTGGAACATAAGATCCACCAGAGATGCCTTTGGGTTAAGCAGAATAGAGACCAGAGAGTTTCCTGCAGAGCCCACCCTTACAGCAGAGGCTGTCTTCAATCACACGGTGATCCTTGAGAACATCAAGCTCTGGGACAAGCGCCCCATAAAGGCCACCTACAAGCAGCTTCAAGAGATTCGTCTCTACTACGACTTTCCCTTCATCACAGTTGACAGATACAAGGTGAACAACAGGTTGTGGCAGGTCTTTCTTGCGGGGAGAGAGCTGGAGCTGAATGCGTTGCCCCGACAGGCCCAGACCTGGGTGAACCAGCACATTACCTTCACCCACGGTTACGGGATCTGTCTGAGCCCCGTGAACCGGGTGCAAGGTGAGGGGATCCCCGACTTCTGGGTGAAGGACATTCCACCCAAGAGCAAGTATCCAGAGCTGAAGGTGACCCGTCCTGAGATCTACTACGGACTGAAGACCAACAACTACGTGCTGGTTAAGACAAACACCAAGGAGTTTGACTATCCCAAGGGCACCGACAACGCCTACACAAACTACCAGGGGGATGGGGGGGTGCCCATTGGAAACCTGCTAACGAGGCTCCTCTTTGCCTGGAGGTTTTCGGATCAGAAGCTGCTCTTCACAACCTACCTCAACTCCAACAGCCGCATCATGTTCCACAGGGAGGTGCTGGATAGGGTTAGAACCTTAGCGCCGTTTCTGAGATACGAGGGACTCGCCTATCTGGTGCTTGCAAAGGGGCACCTCTACTGGATCGTTGACGCCTACACCACCACCGATAACTATCCCTACTCAACGCCCTATCCCTACTCTTCTGTGGGAGAGGAGTTTAACTATCTGCGCAACTCGGTGAAGGCGGTGGTTGATGCCTACAATGGCAATGTGGATCTCTACGTTATGGATCCCTCTGACCCCATCATCAGGTGCTATCAGGAGATCTTCCCGTCGCTCTTCAAAAGCAAAGACCAGATGCCAGAGGAGATCCTTGAGCACATCCGGTATCCCAGGGGGATGTTCCAGGTGCAGTCAACCATGTACGCAACCTACCACATGACGGATCCCAACGTCTTCTACAACAAAGAGGACCAGTGGGACTTTCCCAACGAGATCTACGCCGACAACCAGCAGAGGCTCAATCCTTATTACATCATCCTGAGGCTTCCAGAGGAGAAGAGAGAGTCTTTTCTGCTCATCACCCCCTTCACGCCAACCAACAAGCCCAACATGGTGGCCTGGATGTGCGCCAAGTGTGAGCCTGATCAATATGGCCGTATCATCGTTTACACCCTTCCCAAACGCCGGCTCATCTATGGGCCTATGCAGGTGGAGGCGAGGATAAACCAGGACCCCAAGATCTCATCGGTTCTCACCTTATGGGGACAGCAGGGTTCTCGGGTGATTCGGGGAGACCTGCTGGTGATTCCTATTCACAACTCCCTTATCTATGTGGAGCCTGTTTACATTGTCTCATCCCAGGGAGAGCTCCCTGAGCTGAAACGGGTGATAGTTGCATACGGAGAGAAGGTGGCCATGGGCCGTACCTTGACAGATGCCTTGAACAACCTCTTTGGAAGCAACAAGGCGGCTCCTGGAGCTCCGGGAGAAGAGATTAAGGGGCCAAAGGCCCAGAGGAAGAGCGTAGCCGATCTGGTTAGAGAGGCCTTGTCAAGACTGAAGGCTGCAGAGAAGGAGGCGGGGTCTGGCAACTGGAAGAGCTTTGGAGAGGAGCTTGACGCCCTGAAAGCCATATTGAAAGAGCTTAGCCATAGAGAGGTGAAAGAGTGAGAGAGGCAGTAAAAAGGGTCTTGATCCAGAATTTGGGTTTGAAAGATGGGGAGACCCTCTTGGTGCTGGGGGATTCCATCAACCCTGAGGTTGAGCAGGTTGAGGAGAGGGAGACTCAGAGAAGGAACTCAACAACCGAGCTTGTGCCCGTCTTCTGTGAGGTGGCCGAGTCTCTGGGTGCCACAGCCAGAAGTGTGATCTATCCCGCCCTTGGAGCCCACGGTAAAGAGCCTCCTTTGGAGGCCTGGAAAGCGGCCTTTGGAGAGGTCATCTTAGAGGATCTGGAAAAAGAGGGGCTATTGGGCAGGCTGCTTGAGAAGGATGCTTCTGCCTTTGAGCCCTCCCTCACTGTGGTGAGG
>JALWSI010000234.1:8941-10643 GCA_027080315.1 bacterium
GGCAGAAGAGGTGGTGAAAGTGGTGGTTGCTCTGCCCCACTACTCAACCAGCCATACCTCTTTTCGCAAGCTCATCACCGAGAGCAGGGGCAGATACGCCAGTATGCCCCTATTTGACCCTAATATGCTCACCACCTCTCTGGCAGTAGAGATTGAGAAACTCAAACCCCTCACCGAGAAGATGGCTCGTCTCCTCACAGAGGCAGAGGAGGCTGTGATCACCTCAGAGGACGGAACCAATCTCCATCTGGTGCTGAAGGGCAGAGCCGGCATGGCAGACACAGGAGACCTCACCGCCCCCGGCAGTTTTGGCAACCTGCCTGCTGGCGAGGCCTTCATTGCCCCGGTGGAGGGTTACACCTACGGTACCTACACCACCCAGTGGGGACCCACTAATAAGCTCACCAAGACCACTATGTTCACCATCAAGGCCGGCTTGTTGGAAAGGGTAGAGGGGGACCAGGATTTATGCTCTTACTTGGCTGGGATTATGGAAGAGCACCCTCAGGCCAGAAACGTGGCGGAGCTGGGCATAGGCACCAATCCCAAGGCCTCGCGGCCGGACAACATACTTGAGGCAGAGAAGATTCTCGGCACAGTTCATCTGGCTTTTGGGGACAACTCAACCTTTGGAGGCAGGGTGAAGGTGCCCTTCCATCAGGACTTTGTTCTCTTTAATCCCACCTTAGTTTTGAAAGGCAAGGATTGGGAAGAGGTGGTGATTGAGAAGGGCAAGGTGGTGGTTGAGGCTTCTTCATAAGTCCAATCCCATGCTTTGCTGGTAAGGCTCCTTTGGCAAGGGGATGAGGGTTGTTCCCCACTACTCGCTGGTCATCCCTCCAGAGAGCACAAAGGTTAGTACCTCTGAACCCTCAGCCTCTATGGGAGTCACCCTCTCTTTAGGCACAATCACCAAATTGCCTGCAAAGTTGTAGGACTGTGGCAGATAGACCGCGATAAGCTCTTTCATGCCCCACTCTTCAAGGCTCTCGTCGGTGACAAAGCCCACAAGCCTTATGTCGCTTTCGGCTGAAGGAGAGACCAAGACGGGGCGGGTGAAGGTCTTCTTGTCGCCCACCAGTGATCTGGTGATGTCCTTCACCCCTTTGTAGAGGATCTTCACCATGGGTATGTGCTCAAACAGCCAGTCTATGACCTGAAAGATCTTGCCTGTTAGAAAGTTGGAGGCAAGAAACCCCAACAGGGTGATGAAGGCCACGGTGATCACAAGCCCCAGCCCGGGAATTGAGACACCAAGCAGGCTATCCAGTTTTACGAAAGCCGCATAGAAGAGATAGAGGGTGACCACCGCCGGGATGAAGAAGAGCAACCCTCTAACAAAGTATTTTGACAGGATCTTTAACATCTATCCACCTCCCTCTGTTGTAAATGGACCGTGGGTACCAAGGCTAACCCTTTAGCGTGAAAAGTTCCACCCTTCATCTTGGGAGCGTATTTCCGAAGGGTTTAGGCTGGAAAGCGCATCCCTAAGAAACCTTGATGCCTTCCTGCTCGGTCGTTATTACTGTGGGACCAGGAAAAAGCTTATGGAGCGCACACATCTGATCACGAGGAGGTCCTGCCGCTGAAGGATGTGGTGGTCCTCTTGCGGTGTTGAAGAAGAGCGCGCCAAGTTGGACAGGGAGTTGGAGGAGGCGTTGCAGGTCCTTGGATGGAAAGATTGGGAGGCGCGGAGATGAGC
>JALWSI010000235.1 GCA_027080315.1 bacterium
GTACTCCCCACGCAGGGGCAGTTGCCAGGATGATACCTATAAGCACCAACACACCGACCTTTGCTCTAACTTTCATATCCCCGCTTCTTAAGCTCATCATGGCATCTCCCTCTCAACCGTTCGCCATGGCCAACCCAATTTTCTGTCTTGATCCTGAGATCAATTGTAACATGAGAACGTGAAAGTTGTTGGCCTATAGTCTGTTACACCTATGCTGATGTTACTTTGCCACAAAAAGGGTGTCAAGAGGGTTGATGGGATTTTAAGGAAATCTCTCCTGTGTCGGCCCTCACTACAGGGAGCTACTGTAAAGGGCAAAGTATCCGCTGTGAAGAGAACCGCACAATCTAAGGTACTTAGACAAAGGTGGGAGTTTGACTGGAATATCCAGTCAAAACACCAGGATTTTTCATCACATTCCACTTTATTCCCTTTACTCAGGGAATAAACCCATGTACTTTTCCCTGCAAGGAGGGAAATATGAAGAAAGACGTGTTCAAGCTACTGATCCAAGACTTCATAGAGAAGGATCTTTCCCACGTGAAGGAGAGAGAGATTTCCTTACCCATGGATGTTGACAAGGTGGTCTCCATAGTGGGCATGAGGAGAACGGGAAAGACCTTTCTCCTTTTCCTGCTGGCCAGAAAGCTCAGAAATCGGAGCCCCAAAGAGAATGTTGTCTATTTGAACTTTGAAGATGACAGGCTATTCCCCCTGGAGCTTAGGGACATGGACCTGCTGGTCCAGGCATATTACGAGCTCTTTCCTGGAAAGAAAGAGGAGCGGGTCTATTTCCTTTTTGACGAGATCCAGAACGTGCCCAATTGGGAGACCTTTATACGCCGCCTCCAGGACACAGAGAAGTGCCACATCTACATAACCGGATCCTCCTCCCGGCTTTTGGGCAGGGAGATCGCCACGGCCCTCAGGGGAAGAACCGTCTCCTACCAGGTGTTCCCACTATCCTTCAGGGAATTCCTCACCTTCAAAGGGGTTAAGCACGTCCCCTATTCCTCCCGATCCGAGGCCGAGGTGAGGCACAACTTCTCCGACTTTTTGAAGAGGGGAGGGTTCCCCGAGGTGGTGAACTACCATGAAGACCTGCTCTTGCGGAGCCTTCGGGAATACCTGGACATGGTGATATACAGGGATATAGTGGAGAGGCATGGGGTCACCAACCTGTTTGTCATCAAGTACTTGATGAACCATCTCATAAGAAACATGGGCAACCTGGTGAGTCCCGGAAAGCTCTTCAACGATCTCAAGTCCCAAGGCCTGAAGATCTCCAAGAACACGGTCTATCAGTACATAGGGTACATGGAAGAGGCCTTTGCCCTTTACTTCATGCCAATTTGGACGTCTTCTGTGCGTAAAGAGTGGAGAAATCCCAAGAAGGTGTACGTCATTGATCATAGCCTAAAAAGGGTTTTGGACACCAGAGAGGACATAGGCAGGATCTACGAAAACCTGACCTTCATAGAGCTGAGAAGGAGGTTTCCCAAAATCACCTATTTCAAAGGACGCCAGGAAGTGGACTTCTTTATAGAGGAGGCAGTACCTCCTTTGTTGTTGAACGTCTGCTACGACTACTCTTCACCGGCGACCAGGAACAGAGAGATCAAAGGGCTGCTGGAGGCCATGGAGGCTCTGAGGATAGACAGGGCTCAAATCCTCACGGCAGACACACAGGAGGAAATAAAAGCGGAAGGCAAGACCATAAAAGTGACTCCCTTGTGGAAATGGCTACTGTCGGGGTGAGCACTCAGGAACAAAGCCGAGACCTATTGAAACAGACTGCTACACCATAGATCTATCCAGGTTTGTGGATACAGAAGAGCCGTTAACCATGCTTGACGGTAACGAGATGAGAGAGGTTGAAGAGAAAGCTCTATTTGCTCTGGGGATAAAAGGCTACAGGGATTTGGTGATTTGAGGGATTATGCAAAATAGAGGGGGAGGGTTTAAGAAGATCACAGGCGCCCTGGTTCCCTGGCAAACAAAAGGGGTTCATCCGCCAGGTCCTTCCAACCCCGAGCCGCTACCCTACCCCCAGCCTCTCCGCCACATCTTCGTAGTCTGGGTCTTCGGAGTAGAGCTTTTCCAGTTCGCTGCGGGCCCGGCGACTCTGGCCAAGCTCTTGGTAAACCAAGGCCCGCTGGTATCTTATGGCCTTGAGCAACTCCCTGGGGCGATCCTTTCTGCGGCGCAGGGCTGTGGTAAGGGTATCTCGTGCTGCATCCAAAAGCCCAAGCCCCTGCAGGGCCTTTGCCTTGTAGAGCAGAAGGGCTGCGTGAATGTACGACTGGTTCTCAACTCCCTCTGTGAGTTCCACCACCCTTTTGTAAACATCTCTATCCCCAGGCTTGCTGGTTAGAAGCAGCTCGGCGAGGGAAAGCTTCACCACAACGTCCTCTGGCTCAAGCTGGAGAAGCCTCTCAAGGCACGCTACGGCATCCTCCCATCTCTCCAAACGCTGGTATGCCTCCACAAGAGCAAGCAACACTCCGTGAAGGTTAGGCCTCACCTGAGCAACCACCTCGTGGGTGATGGCAAGGCTGCTCGCGGCCGAGATGCCGTACTTGTCAAAGTACTTGCCCAGATCTTGGTGGTTCTCTGCAGACGCCGAGAGGTACTCTATCCCCTTCTCCCACAGCCCCTTCTTAAGAGCCATAACCCCCGCGAGATAGGCT
>JALWSI010000236.1 GCA_027080315.1 bacterium
GTCTAAGGTCTCTTTCAGGTCACTGTCGGTGAGTTTGAGACTAACAAGGGCGTTCTGGTTCACCCCCTTTTCCATAACCAGATTGAGTCCAGCCTCTTGAACTATGAGCCTAAGAACGTCTCTTAAAACAGCATTCACCACGTTTATGTTATAGAGCCGCTCTTCCTTTGGCACCTTCATCACAGTAGGAGCCGCCTCTGGAGGCATCTCTACCGGAGATAGAGGCTTGGGTTCCCGTTGTGGATGAAGCTCTGCCAAAGGTAGGTTCTTGTAGCCCGAGTGGGGAACAGGAGGCTCATGGGCACAAGAGACAAGAAGAAAAGGAAAAAGACACAAAAAGATAAAAGGTAAAAACGATCCTTTTCTAATCAACAAACCCCTTATTGAGTGGTTTATTTTGAAAACCTCTACTCTCATCTTTTCTCTTACCAACCTCCGAACTTCCTCCGTGCTCTCCAACTCTAATCCTCTTTTCTATGCCCATCCATTGGACTACCACTTCATCATTACCAATTCTATCTATTCTCACTTTACCTAAAACATCTCCCTCTTGCAACAGCCTTCCATTTATCAATACCCATCTTTTTATCTTATTATTTATATCCACAGAAGAGAGGACTGCATCAACCTTAACATCGGGAAATTCAACGGGTTTTACCTTAACATCTTCCCTATCTTCGGGCTCAACAACCCCTAAAACCTTATCAGTTTTTGTCCTACCTTCTAAGCTTGACACCAACCTGCTTTGAAACTCTTCTTTTATCTCTTTGAATATTTTTATCTGTTCGCCAGGATAGAGAAAGGGATCTCTTGGATAAGATATGCCATCAACCACCACGGTATCAGCCCAAACAAGAGAGGAAAAGAGGATAGCAATAATCATCAATAGAATCTTTCTCATCTCTCCTCCAGTACAAAGCATGCTTCTCCTCTAACCTTGTAAGACGGAAAAGAACCGGGCTGTCTCTCAATAGCTACACTATCAACCCACAATCCTCTTCTCTCAGATAACGAGGATAGGAAGCCCATGGCCTCAACAACATAGGAGTTGAAGTTGAAGCCCACAGGAACCCGGTACACCTCCGCTCCCACCAAACCTCCCACCTTTTTAGGATCCCCGTGGGAGGTTGACCATGAGAAGAGGTAGAAACCTTTCTTCATCCCTGGAAGATAATCCAACAAAAAGGGGATTATCTCCTCCTTAGCAGATACAGGAAAGCATCTATCTTCCAAATATCCCAAAGGATCGTCTCCATGGGCCTCTGCAAAGGCACGTATCTCCTTAATCTCTCTAAGCCGGTTTTTCTGCTCAGTAAGCTCAGAGCGGTGAGAGGCTATTCTCTCCTTTACAGAGCGGGTCTCCTTCTGCATAGGCCATATCCAGAACCCCCAAACCAATCCTGCGATAATGAGAATTAGGGCTGGCAAGAAGAAGATCTGTAGCTTACCTGGGGCAAGTCCGTTGTTTCTTTTCAATCCAAACCTCTTCATTTGCCCCTTCTTAGCAAGAACTCTGCACTAAGGCCCATAGTGTATCCCTTGACCTCAACGGGTTTCTCTCTCTTTCTCCTTTTACTCCTCTGATTAGAAGCCTCCTGAGGGGCAATGTTGAAACTCTTGGTCTCCACTGAGCCCCACACTTCAGAAAACCCCCGTTTCAGGTTCTCTTTAAACACCCGACCTTTGGTCAGGGCATCAAGATAGGAAGTTTCACTTCTCACCTCTCCTTCTATCTTCACCTCTATACCATCCTTTTGAGGCGTAACCTGACAGGAGGAAAGAGCAATTTGAGGAACCATAGCCCCAGAGAGAACCGCCAACACCTCTTGAATAGGAGGAGAGCCAGGATTCACCTCCCCAAGTCCTTTTAGGGCCTTCCACTGCTCAAAGGTGGGGAAGGCCTTTTTCATAACCTTCACCCTTCCCTTCTCCTCAAGAACCCTGTTTTTCAGTTCCCACTCTTTTCTCTTAAGCTGAGAAAGGTTTCTGCTCATTCCCATGCCCCATAGCACAGATGCCACAAGCACCGTTCCTGCAACGGTCAATGCCATGGTTGAGGCCTGGTAGGCCTGATAGAATTGTTTTATCTCTGGGGGAAGTATCATCAGTCTCTCGTAGGGTTTCATGCTTAACACCCGGAAACCAGATCCCACGAGAAGCTCTCCAGCAGAGGGAATCTTTCCAAAACGAGAGGCGGCCTTTGTACACAGCCCCACCACTTCCTTACCTATCCCCTCTTTCACCATCTCAAAGAAGGGGTCTTTCTCCCTTTCCCCAGCAGCCAAGAAGACCTTATTACACTCTGCTCTGTAGCGCTGGTTCATGTAAAGGTTAGACTGCACAAACTCCACCACCACCCTGTTTGCTACATCTTCAATAGAGACCCCCTCTTGTATCATAATGTGGCGGCTAAACAGGAACTCTTTGCCCAAGAAGAAGTGAAAAGCAAGGGTGGCAGGAAGAATCCCCAAAACACAAAAAGGTTCATCACCACCATCCACTTTCTCTCCAACCATATCCAAAGAAGCCAAGATCAATTCAGATCTGGGGATAACTCCAGCAAGACGGTTCTTACGAAGATCAAGGGATGAGATAACCCTGTCCACCTTCTCCCTGGGAACTCTGCCAACAATAAGCTTCTCTTTGGGCAATCCTCTAACGTCCTCTATCCGCCCTGCCAGCTTGGCTCCCACAAGAACGTTGGGAAGGGCATGCTGCTTGCATCTGTGAGCCATTAGAGGCTTGAGCTCTTTTGGAGAGGCTGGAGGCAACTCAAAGCGGAAGAACTCAAAAAACTCGTCCCTCACAGAGATGAGAACCTTTTCTCCCTTCTCAGGTGTCAGCGGAAGTTTTCCCCCGTCCTCCGTAATCTCTATTGTCTCTGCCGGAGAGAGCTCTATCTTGCCGCCTTTCATCTTAAGATGAGCAAAGATGGCCCCTCTGCGTCCTACATCTATAATAAACAGCCTCTTTCCAAATCTCATACTTGTCTCCCTCTCACATTCGGGTATATACCTTAAAAAGATGGCAGGTAAAGAAGATCTCCATAAACCCCTGCAGCTAAAAGGGGTAAAGAAACTCTTCAAAAAAGGTCTTAAAGAGAAAAAGGAAGCCCTTAAAGGGGTATCTCTACAGATAGAGCGGGGAGAGATATTCGGGCTTTTAGGGCCAAACGGAGCGGGAAAGAGCACTCTGGTTAAGATAGCTTTAGGCCTCATCATTCCCTCTGAGGGAGAGGTCCTGTTGAACGGCCACAATCCCTCTAAACCCCAAGCGAAAAAAGGAGTGGGATATCTCCCAGAGCACTTCAGGCCTCCCTCCAGGCTCACCCCTGAAACCTTCATGGCATTTGCCGGCGAGATGGGCTCCCTCTCAGATAACCCCTTATCCCCTACGGATGCGTTGACCTTGGTTGGGCTGGAGAGATCCGCATGGAGCCGACAGATGAGGCGTCTCTCAAAGGGGATGCTTCAACGTGTTGGATTGGCTTCGGTGCTTGTGCACAGACCCAGCTTTATTATCTTAGACGAGCCTCTTTCCGGCCTTGACCCCATTGGACGGCACGACGTGAAAGAGCTGCTTATGCAGTTTAACGCCCAAGGAGGCACCATATTCCTGAACTCCCACATCTTGGCTGACATCGGCAACCTATGCCACAGAGTGGGCATTTTACACCAGGGTAGTCTCCTATTTGTAGGCAAAATAGAAGAGCTTTTAGCAAAGACGGGGAGAGCTCAGCTTGAGGAGGCCTTTCTTGCAATGGTGAAGGGCGAGAAAGATGCGTAAGACGGCTTTGCTGGCGAGATTCACCCTTATTCAGGGCATAAAAGAGCGCTTCTTTGTTGGGCTCTTGGTTCTTCTGGTGTTCACCTTTGCCCTGAGCCAGTACATAGGTATCCTCTCTCTGGCAAATCCGGTAAAGGTGGTAACAGATCTTGGAACATCAAGCATCACCTTTCTGGCTCTGGCCCTCATCCTCTTCTTCGCCATCACCTTCCTCTACAAAGAGAGGGAAGAGGGCATGCTCCTCCTCATTCTCTCCCGTCCTGTCTCCAGAGTTCAGTACTTAGTGGGCAGGTTTACAGGTTTTCTACTCTTGTTGGCCCCCTTTTTAGCTGTAAGCTTTCTCCTCTTAGCTGGCCTTCAGATGGCCATCTACTCAAGGGTTTACCAAGGATTGCCATGGATACCAGTGGCCCTCTTCTTAAAGTTCTCTGTGGTGTTGGCTTTCGCGGTTCTATCCTCTGTATTCTTCACTGAGCAGATAACCTCCCTTTTGGCCACCATATCCTTCTACGTGGTGTGCCAGCTTAGCCATCAGGCAACCCTTATCGCATCTCAAGGCAGCAATCCCTTTGCAGCAAAGATAACCCTTATGGTAGAGAGAACCCTTCCATCTTTTGAGCTTTACAAGCCCTTCAAGTTCGCCCAGGCACCATTGGAGTACAAGCTGCTACTCCTTTTTTACTCCCTTCTCTACATAGTGGCATTCATTCTTTTAGCCACAGCCCTTCTTGAAAGGAAGGACATCTGAGAGAGATTCAGAGCTTCCCCTCCTCTGAAAGGACAAAACACGGTTTAACTTGACCCAGATACCCCCCACAACATTAGCTTGACAATTCAACCCCTCTGCCTAAAATTAGTTTGGAGCCTCAGGGCTTGAACGCGGAAAAGGGCCAAATAGAACGCCCTTCCAGAAAAGAGAGGAGGAGGTGCTCATGAGGAGAGTGTTGAGTGGTCTTATTGCGGCCGTATTCGTGGCCGCAATGGTAATCGGCGGGGGAGAGGCCTTTGCCAGCAAAGGCACCATTAAGATCGGCTCCGTCTATATCTTCTCGGGCTTTGCAGCCACCTACGGACAGTTTGCCAAACAGGGCTTAGAGCTGGCAGTGGACGAGATAAACAAATCAGGCGGGGTCTTGGGCAAGAAGCTGGAGGTCTATTTTGAGGACTCTCACGCAAAGCCCCCTATTGCTCTAAGGGCAATAAGAAAGCTGGTTTACGAAAAAGGAGTGGACTTTCTCATCGGACTGGACAGCAGTGGAGTGGCCAAGGGAGTGGTGCCCTACCTGAAAGAGCTTAAAGTGCCTCTACTCATCACCCACGCCGCCACCCCCGACGTAACCGGCTCCCAGTGCAACAAGTACACCTTCAGGGTGAGCGTCAACATCAACCAGAACGTGATGGCTGCTGCCAGAATCGCCGCCAAAACCAAGGCTGTAAAGTGGACCACCATAGGCCCAGACTACGCCTTTGGGCATCAATCATGGGAGTACTTCCAGAAGTATCTGAGCAAGCTGAATCCCCGGGCCAAGTTCATGAAGACCGTAGCCTTCCCCAAGATCGCTACAGAGGACTATTCTCCCTACATAACCGCCATAATGGCCGCCAAGCCTGACGGTGTCTTCATCTCTCTCTGGTCAGGGGACTTAGTGAACTTCATCAAGCAGGCCAACAAGATGGGCTTCTTTAACCAGGGATACACCGTGCTGATGTCCTTGGGAGCCGCCACAGAGGTGCTCTACGCCCTGAGAGATCAGATGCCCACCGGGGTATGGGTTGGTACCCGCTACTGGTTCTTGGCCAACAACTCTCCTGTTAACAAGCACTTCGTAGAGGCCTACAAAGCTCGCTACGGAGTGTATCCAAGCTACAACGCCCAGAATGCATACGCAGCTGTTTATGCCCTTAAGGCCGCAATAGAGAAGGCAGGCACCACAGACAGGATGGCTGTCATAAAGGCACTGGAGGGACTCAAAGTGGAGGTTCCCGCTGGAGACATCTACATCAGGCCAGGGGATCATCAGGCGGTTCTTAACGTCACTTGGGGCAGCACCGCTGAAGATCCCAAGTACCCCATCCGAATCCTGAAGCCCATGGTGATATTCAAGGGTGAAGAGGTAACTCCCCCAGTGTGGGAGACCGGCTGTAAGCTACAGTAAACAGACCATCAGCTGGGTCAATAGAATTATCTTTCAGCAACCTGGGGAGGACAAAAGTCCTCCCCAAACTGTGCATGAGGAATGAATGGAAACCCTGCTAATAAACATACTTAACGGGCTCTGCTACGGCATGCTCCTCTTCATCATATCTCTGGGGCTCACCATAATCTTCGGGGTGATGGGGGTTCTCAACTTCGCCCACGGATCATTCTACATGTTAGGAGCCTATCTTGGCCTCTGGTTAGCATTACATCTGCACAGCTTCTGGCTGGCTCTTTTGGTCGCCCCTCTCCTGGTTGGTGCCTTAGGTGCCATATCAGAGATTGCTCTATTGCGTCCCCTCTACAATAGAGACGTCTCTTTCCAGCTCCTCCTCACCTTCGGGGTGCTCCTAATTCTGGACGATGCCGTCAAGCTAATATGGGGAGCCGGTTATCACAGCATAGATGCTCCAAAGGGATTGTCGGGAACTGTTCACCTTTTGGGAAGCACCTATCCTGTTTACAGGCTCTTCATAGCCATTATTGGTCCAGTGATCGCCGTTGTTTTATGGTTCTTCTTCCACAAAACCGCATGGGGAAAGATGATAAGGGCCGCAGCCATGGACAGGGAGATGGCCTCTGCTATTGGAATAAACGTTCCCCTCCTCTTCACCGCCGTCTTCTTCTTTGGAACCCTTTTGGCAGGAATGGCAGGGGTTTTGGCAGCCCCTTTAAGGGCAGTTGGACCAGCAATGGGAGACAACATCATAATCGCCGCCTTCATTGTGGTGGTAGTTGGAGGACTTGGAAGCTTTGTTGGAGCCTTTGCAGGGGCCATAGTCTTGGGATTGGTGGAAGCCCTGGGGGTTCAGTTTGTGCCTCATCTGCAGATGGCTCTTCCATACATGCTTCTGGCGCTGGTTCTCTTGGTTAGACCCAGAGGCCTCTTTGGGAGTGAATAGATGAAAGGCATGGCAAAAATTGGAGTCCTGGTGCTGACCATAGCCTTTTTATTCCTCTTTCCCCAGTTCGCAGGGGCCTTCCCTGTGCTATTTCTCACGGAGATCATCATTTTCTCTTTGTTTGCCATGAGCTTCAATCTGCTCTTTGGCTACACCGGACTTCTCTCCTTTGGCCACGCCGCCTTTTTCGGATTGGGAGGCTACGCAATGGCGTTGCTTGCCCAACACTACCACATCTCCATGATTCCCTCGCTTTTCATATCCATGGTGGTGGCAGGAGCAAGTGCAGCCATAATAGGGTTCTTCTGCATAAGAAGAGACGAGATCTACTTTGCCATGCTCACCTTGGGCTTCGGCATGATGGTCTTCACCTTGGTTCACCAATGGCGCAGCCTAACAGGAGGCAGCGATGGGATAACCGGCTTTGAGGTGCCTGTTCTGGACCTTATGGTTAAGAAGTTTCAGCTCTTCTCACCATGGTCCTTTTACTACTTCGCCTTGGTGGTGTGCCTCATATTCACCCTGTTCTTATGGATGGTTATTCACTCTCCCTTCGGCCTTATTCTACGTTCAATGAGGGAGAACGCTGAAAGGGTCTCTTTCATCGGCATAGACATCAAGTTCTACCGATGGATAGCCTTCATTATTGCAGGCTTGGTGGCAGGTGTAGCCGGAGGGCTCTTTGCCATGTACGACCGCATGGCATCTCCCAGCATGGTTCACTGGACCATGTCTGCAAAACCCGTGCTCATGACCATACTTGGAGGCTCAAGGGTCTTCTTCGGTCCCGTCTTGGGAGCGTTGATCTTCTACCTCTTAGAACACACCATAACCCAGTACACCCAGTCGTGGATGATATTCCTCGGGGCCATATTGATCCCCATAGTAATCTTCTTCCCAGAGGGGGTGCTGGGGACCCTGATCTCATGGGGCAAAAGATTTATGAAAGGAGCAGGCCATGGAGGATAAGGTTATTCTATCCATTGAGAACCTCTCCAAGGCCTTTGGAAAGTTCTACGCCATAAAAAAGGTCTCCCTCCAGGTGTCCAAAGGGGAAATCACAGCCCTAATCGGCCCCAACGGGGCAGGGAAAACCACCTTCTACAATGTGGTGACTGGCAAATACAAACCAACCTCTGGCCGCATACTCTTCATGGGAAGAGAGATAACCAACCTGCCTGCACACAAGATAGCCCGTTTGGGGCTTGGACGATCCTTTCAGATCACCAACATCTTTCTGGAGAACACTGTGGAAGAGAACATCTTAGCCGCATTGGTGTCTTACCACCGCAAGGGCCTAAGCCTATTCAAGGGAATGAACCGCTACAAAGACCTCCTTGAAGAGGCCCATAGCATATTGGAGATGCTGGGGCTTAAAGACAAGGCGCAAGAGACCGCCAAAAACTTAGCCTACGGTGACAAACGCTTAGTTGAGATAGGCATAGCCATGGCGGTGCATCCCAAAATGATCATGCTGGACGAGCCTACAGCGGGCATGACCCCTGAAGAGACAGAGCGCATGGTCTCAATGATACAAACCCTCTTCCAAGAAACCGGCATAACCTTCTTTTTAACAGAGCACGACATGAAGGTGGTCTTCTCAATAGCCCACAGGATCTTTGTGCTGCATCAGGGCAGCCTATTGGCCCAAGGAACCCCTGAAGAGATACGCAACAACCCCAAGGTGAAAGAGGCATATCTTGGAGGGAGTTTAGATGCTTGAGGTGAGAGAGATACACACCTACTACGGCGACAGCCACGTGCTCCAGGGGGTGAGCTTTGAGGTCAATAAAGGCGAAGTGGTCTGTCTGTTGGGAAGAAACGGAGCCGGCAAGACCACCACCATGAGAAGCGTTATGGGGGTAGTTCCTCCCCGAGAGGGAAAGATCACCTTTTTAGGAGAAGAAACCACAGGGCTCCCTCCATATCGCATGGTGAAGAAGGGAATGGCCTATGTTCCAGAGGATCGCCGGGTCTTTCCCGATCTAACCGTGGAAGAGAACTTAGAGGTTGCCTACATAGCAGCACGACGAGAGGGACGGTGGAATGTGGAGGTGATCCTTGAGCTGTTCCCTATGCTCAACAGACTACGCAACCGCAAAGCAGGACACCTAAGCGGAGGAGAGCAACAGCTCATGGTGATTGCCAGAGCACTCATGGCCAATCCAGCCATGCTGATTCTTGACGAGCCCTGTGAGGGGCTGGCCCCCATCATAGTGGAAGAGTTAGAGGGGGTGATTATGGAGATCCGCCAGGAGGTGACCATTCTCTTGGCAGAACAGAATGCCCCCTTTGCTCTAAGGGTATCTCACCGGGGGTACGTGATAGAGAAGGGAAGGATAAAGTTTCATGGCACCACCAAGGAACTCATGGAGAACCAGGAGATCCAGAGTAGGTATCTGGCATTGTAATCTTCTCCCCTCTTCCAAAATGGAGAAAACCCAAAGGTCACTGAAATCTCTTCAAACAGCAACGAGAAGGAATTCGCTTGACATGAGATAAAGCCTCACCTACCAAAGGTCTAAATCCCAAAAGGAGGTAGCAATATGAGAAGGATCCTGTTAGTCGCTGTGGTGTGCTTCTTTGCAACCGCCATCGCTGCCCAGGCAAAAGTTTATCGTTTAGGGCACGTGGTGAACGAAAAGGACGGCTTCCACGTAGCCGCCGTGAAGTTCAAGGAGCTTGTGGAGAAACGCTCCAACGGTCGCATAAAGATCCAGATCTATCCAAATGCCCAGTTGGGAGACGAAAGAACCCTTCTGGAAGGCCTGCAGATGGGCTCTGTGGACTTTGCCGTGATCACCAGCGGCCCAATCTCCAACTTTGCCCCCAAGTTCGCTGTGGTGGACATGCCGTTTCTCTTCAAAGACGCAAAAACCGCATACAGGGTACTGGACGGACCCATAGGCAAGGACCTGTTGAAAGAGCTGGAAAAGGCAAACCTGAAAGGACTGGCCTTCGCTGAAAGGGGCTTTCGTAACCTGACCAACAACAAAAGGCCCATACACAAGCCCTTTGACGTAAAAGGGCTCAAGATCAGGGTGATGCAGAACCCCGTTTATGTAGACACCTTCAGAGCCCTGGGAGCCAATGCAGTACCAATGGCATGGGGAGACTGTTTAACGGCTTTGCAGCAGGGCACCATTGACGGGCAAGAGAACCCTGTTAACGTCATCTATGCCTTCAAGATCTACGAAACCCAGAAGTACTTGGCCATGACCCGTCACACCTATGCCCCTGCGGTAATAATGATGGGACTCAATCTGTGGAAACAGTTCTCTCCCTCAGACCAGAAACTGCTACTCAAGTGCGCCCAGGAGGCCGCTGAGTACGAGAGGGCTTGGGACAATGGGCAAGAGGCAAAACAACTGGACTTCATCAAGGCCCATGGCATGACCGTTACCTATCCAGACCTGAAGGCCTTCAGAACCGCGGTAAAACCCGTTTACGACAAGTACCGCCCGAAGTTTGGAGACTATCTGGACCGTATTCTTAAAGCGGTAAACCAATAAACAAGAGGGGGAGGTTAACACCTCCCCTCACAACTCACTCTAAGGAATCATGTTCCAGACCGTGCACCACAAAATATTACGTGGATTTCTCTCATTCTCAGAAGGAGTTGATAAAGTAGCAACTTTCTTAGCCGTTATGGCCCTTCTGGCCATGACCGCTGTCATCACCCTCCAGATAGTCTGCCGTTTCTTATTCACCGCTCTATCAT
>JALWSI010000237.1:0-950 GCA_027080315.1 bacterium
AAGAGTTGAGGGGAGACCCTCATCCCAGAGGAATGGCTGCCGCCTCTTTACGAGGAACAGAACCCGGCTTACAGGCGGAGATGGGTGTCCTGGTTCGGGGCCTTTCTATTCAATGTGCTCTTCGTAGGGCTTCTCCCACTGGTGGAACTCCTCTTCCTGATACTCCAGGTAGGGAAGGGGATCGTCCAGTGACGCCCCAGGTGTGTATTCAAACACCCCTTGCACCTTCTCTGCTGCCAGGGCAAACATTCTGCCCACTGGAACCATGGCGGGGCAGGCGTCTTCGCAGGCTCCGCATGCGAGACACGAGGTTGCCATGTGGTTCATGCGACCTAAGTGGAAGAGCAGGGTGTCTGGCAGGAACCTTAATCCTCCCTTTCTCTCGGCCCTGCTTAGGTAGTTCTCTGGCTCGGTCTTAACGGCGTCAGATTGGAAGAAACACTCTCTGCAGAAGCAGATGGGACAAACCCTCATGCAGTTGCGGCAGTTGATGCAGGCGGCCAAGGTCTTCATCAGGTTTTCTGTGCCTTCAGCTGTGGGGGCAAACTCGGCAAAAAGGCTATCTCTCGCAGCCTTCCTCTCCTCTTTCGCCTTTGCCACCGCTTCTTCCCTTTCGGTTAGCTCAACCTCAAAGGAGAGCCCTGCCTCTTCTAAGGCCTTGCACACCTTTTCGTTCTTGGGAACCACAAGGCTCTTTCCTTCGGGAGCTCCCAGCACTCCAAACTCAATATGGGCAGAGGAGGCCACAGGGTGAAGGCATATCTGGCAGGCAGCCCGGGGAGAGTTGAAGCTAAGGTCGTTGTAGCCCTTCTCGTGCTCGGCCTGAAGCTCCTGCTGATCCCCTTCGGTGAAGGAGGTGAGGGGATAGACCCCTGAACAGTCGTATCCAATGATCAATAGGTTCTCAAGGTTCACCTGCCTTATTTTGGCAAGCTCTATAACCCCTCTAA
>JALWSI010000237.1:960-10557 GCA_027080315.1 bacterium
CACTATCCTCGCGCGGCCTCAGCACCACAGCGGTGCTCTTTCTCATGGCTCCCTTCTTTGTGAGCCTTGAGACTACTCTTGCCCCTTGCTGGGTGACCACCGGGGAGATGGGGCAAGAGGCCTCCACCACCTCTGGATCAGAGGTTAGAACGTAGGGATAAGAGTCTCCACTTGGGGTGGGGTGAGCCACCACCACCGCAGAGACCACCTTTTTCTCAAGCAGCAGCTTTAAAAAGGCCTTTAGAGCCTCATTGCCTCTATTTTCAACAATTGCGCCCTTCATGGCTTGCCTCCTCTTAGGTGTCCCATCTCTCTTTCAGGGGGTTGGGTCCCTTCTCTACCATGTGATCGCTAAACTCTTTGGCGGTGTCCACCAGCTTCTGTCCCTCTCCATGGGCCACCCACCTGAGCCATACCCGGTCTCCGTCAAGGCCAAAGGTGTCCAGAATGGTCTTCATGGCGGCTATCCGCCTTCTGGCCCTGTAGTTTCCCGTATTGTAGTGGCAGTCTCCGGGATGACAGCCGCTCACCACCACCCCGTCGGCGCCTTCAATGAAGGCCCTCAAAGTGTAAGCAGGATCCAGGGCGCCTGTGCACATCACCCTGAAAGGTCGTACATTTTCTGGGTACTTTAGATGAAATGCTGCTGCTGTTTCTGAACCCCCAGAGCCACACCAGGTGCACAGGGCGTAAACAACCTTTGGAACAAAGCCGTTCTTCTCTTCAGCCATGGCTATCTCCTCACATTAAAAGGGCGTCTATTGACGGTATCATCTGTTCCCCTTTGGCGTCCCTTAGATAGGCCGCCTCACTGGGACAGGCCACCAAGCATGCCCCGCATGAGTCGCAAAGATACCATCTAACCTTTGCAATCCCCTTTACAGGATCAAGCTCTCTTGCGTGGTAGGGACAGACCTCAACGCACAGACCGCATCCAGCGCATTTAGACTCTCTCACCTCTGAGATGAACATGGCGTTTGGAGGGGGCAGCTGACGCTTTGGCAGCATAACCAGAGATTTACCTGCGGCATCTTTTGCGGTGAGCAGGGCCTCTACCAAGGGCCTCGGCGAGTTGGCCATGCCCACTGCGAAAACCGCGTTGGTTGAGAGCTCAAAGGGCTTCATGAGCCTCTTTATGGCCTCCTCGTAGGGACAGGCGTTGCTGTCTGTGTCAAAGAAGCCCTCCTTATCAAGGCCGAACTCCAGCATCTTGGCAAGCCGCCTGTTCTCTTCGTGATCAGGGATTATTCCCACGCTCAGGATGAGGCTATCGCAGCTCAGTTTCTGCTCTTTGCCCGTCTCCGCCTCTTTCACCTTAACCTCCACCGAGTCCTTCATCTCAACGGCGGGGTATGCCTCTCCAGAGAACCTTATGAACCTCACGCCGGCCTCTTTAGCTTTGCGGTAGTAGTCCTCTTTGAAGCCGTAGGTGTTCATGTCTCTGAATAGAATGGTGACCTCTACGCCTTTCTTTCTCAAGGCAAGGGCGTTCTTCAGGGCCTGTGAACAGCATACCCGGGAGCAGTAGGGCCGTGCCTTGTTGCGAGAGCCCACGCATTGGATCATCACAACGCTCTTGGCGTTGAACTCTCCCTTCTCCAGGGCCTTCTCAAGGTCTCTCTGGGTAAGCACCCGTGGATCCTCTCCCAAGGAGTAGGCAGAGACCCGGTTCTCTTGGGCTCCCGTTGCCACAATCACCACCCCTGCCTCAACCTTGACGGTTTCGTTCTCTCCCTCTTTTCTTAAGATTGCCCTGTAGCGGCCCGCGTATCCTGAGATCTGGGCTATCTGGGTAGAGGTGTAGATCTTGATGTTGGGATTCTTCTCTGCCTCTTCAATCAGGCCCTTCACGTAGTCTGCCAGGTTGTGACCCTCAAGGTCCCTTGAGATCTCTAAGGCCTGGCCTCCTAAGCTGTCGCTCTTCTCAACCAGTGTCACAGGGAAACCGTGGTTGGCTATGCCCAAGGCCGCTTCCAATCCCGCCGCTCCTCCTCCGATAACCAGGGCACCGGGACCAAAGGGGGCGGTGGGTGGTGGTGCAGCATGGCCCTTCTTCACCTTTGCAGCTGCCGCGGCAAAGAGGGCCACTGCCTTCTCCATCATAGCCTCCCTGTCATCGTGGACCCTGATGACGTCTTCCCTCAGCCGCACAAACTCTGCTAAGAGGGGGTTGAGGCCTCCCATCATCACCGTGCGGCGGAACTTCAAGAGCTTCTGAAGGGGGGTGCACACGCCGAGAACAACCCGGTTCACCCCCGATTCTGCGATTCTCTTCCCGGTTTCCTGCATAGTGGGTGGTGTGCAGCAGCCCTTGATTATCTCAACATGGGCCACGTCTGGAAGCTCTCCAATGCGTTCCGCAAGGGCTTTCAGGTCAATGTGGCTCTCAAATTCCCCGAAGCAGCTGCATAAAAAGACACCCACCTTGGGCTCTTCCGTGCTAACGTCTCTCAATTTTGGCGGGGTAGGTGGAGCCACATTTGGACTTCCAAGGTACTTTCTGAGCTCTGTCACCACCCCGTAGCCCTCCCACACCGTCTCAGGATTGCCGGTGGGGCCGGTGAACTCTCCAACTGCAAACACCCCCTCAACATCGGTGACCCCGCAGGTGAGGTCCTTAACCTTGCAGAATCCATGCTCGTCTGGCTTCACTCCAAAGAGCTTAGAGAGTTTCTCCATGAGGGTTGGGGGCTTCTGGCCTGTGACCAGTATGGCGAGCTCTGACTTCAGGCTCTTCTCTTTCTCTCCAAGGGTGTAGATGATCTTTGGGTTATCCCCTTCTGCCTCAATTTTAAGCTCAGAGGCCCTTATTATCTCAACCCCCAGCTCTTCAGCCTTCTGGAACCAGCGGTAGTGGCCCTTGCCGTAGCCCCTGAACTCTCCCATGAAGACCACAACCTTGGCCTGGGGGAGCAGCTCTTTTGTGCGGCAGGCACGGTAGATGGCAGATATGGTTGTGTTGTAGCTTTCGTACTCAACGCCGGGGTTGTACTGGGGGGTCACCACAATGGCCACGGTTTTTGGGGTTTTACCGTCAGAGGGACGCTTCAGGGAGTTGCGCACAAAGTTTGTGAGAAGTGATGATCTTGCCAGATCGCTATTCTTCACCACGTTAGGTATCTTGCCAAAGCCGAAGGGTTCCAGATCCTCCTGGGTGGGTTCGTCGTACTCAGGTGCCAGCACGATGGCACCTGCCTTGATCTCAAGGACCTCCTCTTTTCTGTCCAGCTTTAAGGCCCCGGTGGGGCATACCTTTTCGCACTCCCCGCACTTGGTGCAGTGCTCTTCGTCAATAAGAAAGATGTTCTCCCAGGCGATCTCGGGATGCACCTTTATGGCCTTCTGGTTCTCCCCCACGGTGACGGGGCAGGCCCTTACGCAGGCCTCGCATTCGGTGCAGGCCAGGTTTGTTACGTAGGGATCTCTCTTCTTCACCTTCACTGTGAAGTTGCCTGCTTCCCCTGACACCTCTAAGACATCGGCGTTGTAGAGCACCTGCATGGCCCCAAGGCCGATAAAGAGCCTTTGGGGCATGTGGCCGCATGCCCAGCAGAAGTCTAAGGGAAGCTGGGACAACGCCTGGTTTCTGTACTGGTCAACGTACTCACCCCTGTTGAGCATCACGGTCTTGTAGCCCTGCTTGCCCAAGGCGTATGCAGCGCGATACCCAGACAGGTTGGTTCCGTAAATAAGGACGGTACTCTCCTTCTCTGCCATGGCGCACCCCCTTTTATCGGGCCTCTTACTCAACCGGCTCCCTCTTACTCAACCGGCTCATCGTTTAATTAGAATATCCGAATATGTCAAGAGAAGCCGAGGAAGTCAGAAGGTATGGCGGAAGTGTGTGGGAATCGAACCCACCACGCCCCTTTTGGAGGCGTTACTGGATTTGAAGTCCAGAGGCGGCACCAGCCACCACCCACTTCCACTTCTCTAAGACTATCTGGCTATTTACGCCTTACAATAGGGCTTTGTCAAGGTTAGGGGTGTGTCTTACAAAGGTTGAGAGGAGTGGTTGACACTGCCACTGCCCCTGTTTACATTCACCCTTCGCTGACAGAGGAGAGGTGCCCGAGCTGGCCGAAGGGGCACGACTGGAAATCGTGTGTGCGCCTAAACAGCGCACCGAGGGTTCGAATCCCTCCCTCTCCGCCATCTGTTTAAGTCCAATGTTCCGCCGCCGGGTCCCGCGCAACGGTCCCCTGTGAACCCCGCCAGGCCCGGAAGGGAGCAACGGTAGCAGGTAAGATCGTGTGCCGTGGGGGTGCCTGGTGGCGGTTTTGTTAAAGGGAGCGTCTTGTGTACGAAGAGTTTTGCTGGGTAGGCAAAAGGCTTGAAGAGAGAGGGTTGATCACGGCTCAGGGGGGTAACCTGAGTGTGAGAGATGGAGACTCAATGGTTATCACCCGTACAGAGTCCTTTCTGGGGGATCTCAAAGAGGACGATCTGGTGAGGGTTCCTTTGAATGGAGAGCCCCTTGAGGGAACCCAGCCGTCCCGGGAGTGGAAGGCGCACCAGGCCATCTACAGAAACTCCGATGCCATGGCAGTGGTTCATGCCCATCCTATCTTTGCAGTTGCCCTCTCTTTTCTGGTGAACCAGATTGAGACCGTTGATGCCGAGGGGGTTATACTTTTGGGCAAGGTGCCTGTGATCTCTGCAGAGAGCGCCGTGGCCTCGGCAGAGGTGGCCTACAAACTGGGAGAGATAGCCTCAGATACCCAGGCTGCCATGGTGAAGGGTCATGGCAGCTTCATCTGGAGCGATAGCTTGAAGAAGGCTTACAGCCTCACCACCACCTTGGATGCTTCTGCCAAGATCTTATTCAATCTCACCGTGGTGATGACCAGAGGAAAGTGAGCCTTTAGACGGTGTTGACAGAGAGGGGTTCTCTTTCTATTAGAGCCCTTGCTTTGCGAGAGATGCCGAAGTGGCGGAAATGGGAGACGCGCTGGACTCAGGATCCAGTGGCTGTAACAGGCCGTGCGGGTTCGAATCCCGCCTTCGGCACCATTTGATGTGAGCTGGTCTCCTACAAGGTTTAAGAAGCCCTCAAAGAAAGAGTTGCGATCCCGCCTCACTCCTTTGGAGTATGCTGTTACCCAAAAGGATTTCACAGAGCCCCGTTTCAGAACCGGTATTGGGACCACCATGAACCGGGAATCTACGTTGACATAGTGTCGGGAGAGCCCCTTTTCGCCTCGGTTCACAAGTTTGATTCTGGCACCGGATGGCCCAGTTTCACCCAGCCCCTTGAGCCAGATAACATTGTGGAGGTTGAGGACATTAGCCTGGGGATGTTGAGGATTGAGGTGCGAAGCCGCCATGCAGACTCACACCTTGGCCACGTGTTTAACGATGGCCCTCCACCTACCTATCGCCGCTACTGCATAAACTCTGCTGCCCTGCGGTTCATTCCTGCAAAGGAGCTTGAAGAGGAAGGGTATGGAGAATACGCAGGGTTGTTTGTGAAGGGTGAGTAGTAAAGAGTAGAGGGCTTTGTAAGGGTAAAAGCCTCAGTCTTTTGAGCCTCGTATTCCCAAGGGAGAGATTTGCCCTTAGTCTCCGTTGCTGCTACGCTGTTTCAGATTAACCTGAAGGAGGGATGTATGCAGCAGGTGAAGGGATTGTTTTTTGATGTGGGAGGCACCGTGTTTGACTGGAAGAACACGGTGAAGAGTAGGATTGAAGAGCTGGCCAGAGAGCACGGCCACTCTGTAGATAGCGAGGCCTTTGCTGTTGACTGGCGTCAAGAGATGTTCAAGGTCCATACTGAGGTGAGAATGGGCAACCTCCCTTGGATAAACTCAGACGGTATGCACCTTAGAGCCTTGGCTTCGTTGGAGGGCAAATACCCTATTCTTGCTAAGATTGATCATGAGGATTTTGTGAGAGAGACCTGGCACAGTTTAAAGGCCTTTCCTGGAGCTGCTCAGGCTATCAACCGATTGCGCTCAAGATACACCGTGGTGGTGCTCACCATACTTAGCTTTGAGAGCATATTGAATAGCACCAAGGCGGCAGGGGTACAGTGGGATGGAATCTTGTCCTGTGAGTTTCTGGGCTACTACAAGCCCTCTTTTGAGGCGTACCGAAGGGCTGTGAGGCTTTTGGGGCTTGATCCTTCAGAGGCCATGATGGTTGCTGCCCACACAGGGGACCTTGCCGCGGCTCAGGCTACCGGAATGCACACCGCTTACGTGGGGGTTCCTGAAAAAGACCATGTTTCTGGGGCATTTGGAGATACGAGCACCGAGGGCTTTGATGTGGAGGCCAGAGACTTTGATGAGCTGTGTGAGGCGTTGGGGGTGTGAGCTTGCTCTTTTGGTGCTTTGTCTATCTCTTCGTCTGACCTTCTGTTATCTCTCTTTACTTTACAGATTCTCTCCTTTGTGGGTCTGCTGGGTTAATACAAGGTTGACCACGGGAAGGGCTCTCAGCTCTAACCTTGACAAATCAAGCAGCTTGCCAGCGTCTTCAATCTCAATTCCAATAACGCGGTTGTTCTCATCTAAGTCCAACACCACCCCCTCTGTGATCTCTTGGGACTCTGTGCTCACCCCTTCAGCTAATTTGATATAAAGCATATCATTTTTTGGAAAGTACTCAAAAATCATACTTTTCTCCTATATTATGGTTTGAAACCCCGATCAAAAAAGGCGTTATGCACGGTCTCTCCGTCTGGCTCGGTAACCACCCTTAAAAATTTGTCCATCTCAGCAATGTGGCCATGAACTTAGCCGAATATCTACTACGACCCATAGCAGACCCTCCTTTGGCTCTACCTTAGCATACTGTCTCATTTTTGGGGGTCCACCATAACTTCATGAGCTCTTTCAAGCCTGTGAGTCCTTTTGCCCTTTTAATGCCCCTTTAGTACCCCTTTTGCCCCTTTATTGCCCCTTTAGTACGTAAAAAAGTTCCCTTTCCTGTTGTACCTTTTTTGATAAAAATACCTCGGTCTATCAGGTTTTTTAGATCATTACTCGCCTGTCTCTTACTCAGGCCAGTTATTTCCTGGTATTTGGTGTTGGAGATTTTTCCGTACTCCTTAACATATTGCACGGCCTTGATTTGCCGCTCATTCAGCCCCAATTTGCGCAGGCGCTCGGGGGTGTACGGATCCTTGGCAAAGGTGACCAGGAAGCCTCCCTGCTGGTTCCGAAACTCTGGCTCCGGCAGAGTCTGCTGGCGGCAAAGCTCTATAATTCTCGTGGTGCCCGTGCCCCAGCGCTCGATGACACCGGCAAAGTAGAAGGCCTGGGCAAGAAGGGGGTTGCGAAGCACCGAGGAATGCGGGCCGTAAAGGTCTTTTGGCGTCAAAGGGGCGGGTAATTCACCTGGACTCCAGACCTCAAGGCGGTCTTCTTCCAGCCGAATTTGGATGTCTGCTGGAAAGGGGTAATCTCGAATGCTAAAGCGGGGCAACTCCATACCAAGGGCTTGAAAGGCGCTCGATTACATCGCGGCGGCTGAGCACGTGGGAGCACAATTCCCAGCGTTCCGCATTGGGATCCACCTGACTCTCATACCGTATTTCAAAAACATTCCTGGCTTGTTGGCGCAGGTGAATGTATTTGTCCATCATCTCTTCCAGTCGCTCAATGTTTTCAATCCACTCGTCGTCGATGGTGTCGGGGAGGCTACCAAAAATGTCGTAGCGGTCTTTCATGCGCCGAGACAAGACCGCGTAGACCTTTTCGTCTTGAGTGTCGTGGTACACAAGATTCAGCATGTCCACTGTCTGGCGGCGCTGGCCAAAGCGCTTGATACGGCCCAGGCGTTGCTCCAGGCGAGAAGGGTTCCAGGGAAGATCCACGTTGATCATGGTACCCAGGGTTTGCAGGTTGAGCCCCTCACAGGCGGCATCGGTGGCAACAACCAGCCGTACCCGATGCTCACGAACCGCCTGCTTGATGTCTTCGCGTTCCACAGTAGCAAAGATGCCGTCCCGATACATTCCGCTTTTGCCGGCACCCGCGTAGAGAGCAACAACCTCACCTCGTAACGTTTGCGCCAAGTCGGCGGCAAGGGCGCGCACTGTGTCGTAGTACTGGCTGAAGATGATACAGCCATGCTCCAACCAGGTCTTACCCTCTGTGCGGTGCTCGGTAAGGAAATACTTGACTGCCGCATTCTTCGGGTCGCGGGCCTCGGGCCGCGAAAGCTCCTCGATGATGGTGTCAAGAAAACCTGCCTCCTCGCCCGTAAGCCCTTCAAGGATACCTTCAAGAGGGCGCTGGTGCTCATCGTCTTCGAGCAGCTCTCGGCGCCGCATCTTCTCAGCAGTAGCTCGCCCAGAGGCGAAGCTCGAACAGATGCGCTGCAAGAGCAGGGTCTTCATGAAGCCGGCCGCTCTCGAACGTTTGCGGAGCGCTGCCGTGAACTTCTCGGCCGCGCTGTAGGCAAGGTTGAAGGGATGGTTCGTGACCAGTCCCAGCCCTTCAAAGTTCACACCCCGGTAGGTTCCAGCCGGTGCATCAGGGGCCGGATGCACTTCCACGCCGATGCGCTCGAGCAGACCCATTTCCTCCAGCGTACGGCGGCGGCGCAGGACCGTGTGGCGGACAATGGGATTATTCTCTCGCAGAAAGTCGGGACCCAGCGCCTCGCTAAGGCGTTGCTGCTCCAGATAGTCCAAACTGCCAAAGCCGCGATCAGTAAAGAAACAATCGTCTGGTAACCCCAGATACAGGCGCAAGGCTGCAAACATCGGATGCTCAACTGCCGGCGGTAGCGGGTTGCGTATCCACTCCCAAGCCTCGCGTTCGTTGGGAGGACTCTTCTCACCCTTGACCACGGGCAAGGCCTTCTCAAAGTCAGCCCAGCGGCTGTAGATCTCGCGGCCGAGGACAAAGTCGGCGCCTCTGTTCAGGATGCGCAAGAGGTCCCACAGTTCATGCACCTCGGTCTGAATCGGTGTCGCCGTGCCGAGTAAAATGTGCTTTGTGTGCGGGCCGATCTTGAACATGAAGTCGAGAAGGTTGTTTGGCTCACCCAAGCGTTGGCCGAGGCCGCCCCGGCGCCGTGCTCGATGGGCTTCGTCGAGAATCACGGTGCCGTATTTCCGTTCGAGCAGATATTCGCGTTCGGCCGAATCATGGAAGATAAGACCGGTCGAGACGATGGCGATCTGCATCGGGCAGCGAATAATGTCCTCGGGGCCGCGAGTGCGGATTTCGTGGCCCCGGTGGTCGAACCAAACCTTCTTGGTAGAGGACCAGACCGCGCTTGGTATGCCCAGCTTATCGGCCAGCTCCACCTGCCACTGCAGGGTCAGAGTGGCGGGGCACAGGATCAGCACGGGTCCGTCGCCCAACAATGCCCCAACCAGAGCACTGGCTGCGAGAGAAAGCGTCTTGCCAACGCCGACTTCGTCTGCCAGTAGCAGCCGGGCTTTCCCGTAGATCTCGCGATGCTGGAGGAAGGTGGTGACGAACGACCGCTGCCAGGGCTGGAGCTGCTCGCCGCCGCGATAGATGGGTGCCTCGGCCAGCGCTGCGGCTGGCAGTGGAGTTGACCCGGTTTAGTGGACACTCAATAATTGACTTTAGGAGGAGTTCATTATGCCGAGAGGAAACAAGAGGTACCCGTTGG
>JALWSI010000238.1 GCA_027080315.1 bacterium
TTCTCACCTAAACGGCCAAAACCACACACTATGATGTGATCTTTCAACTTCTTCATCTCTTTGTTGATCCTCCTCTTTTCAAAAACCTCTTTGAATTCCCCTTCTACCAGCAGCTTTGAGAAAGTGGCTGCTCCATAAGTAAACACCCCCACACCAGAGGTTATTAGGCACATAGTGAATATCTCTCCACCTCGGCTCATGGTATGCACCTCTTTGAAGCCTACAGTGGCGAGGGTGATAACTGTCATGTAGAGGGCATCTAAAAAAGGCCATTTTTCAATATACATGTAACCAATGATGCCCATAAAGAGCACCGCCAACACCAACATGATAAGGGTTATTATCTGTTGGTTTAGGGTGGCTATATACGCTTTGTAGGTGGAGTCCCTTCTTAGGCTCATCTACCTTTTAAAAATCTGGCCTGTTGAAGAGGGGCACCTCCCGCCCTGTTGGGGGGCGTTCTCCCTTTGGGATAACCCTTTGGTCGTCAAGCAGGCTGCCCCAGTCTGTGCGTTGACGCATCTCATCAAGGGTGTGTTCTGGAACAAAGCTGTGTCCTAAGCGCATCTGCCATCCTCCCCCCAGAGCCTTGTAGATGGCTATGAGGTTTGTTGCTATAGCCCCCTTTGCTGCTGCCAGTTTGTCTTCTTCCCTTGTGAGGTCTCGCTGGATATCAACCACCCGTTGATAGCTGGTGTCTCCAGCTCTGTACTGGAGCAAGGCAATGCGCATTGATTCTCTGTAGTGTTCAACGCTTTGGGCCAGAAGCTCCGCTTCTCTTTGGCTTTTCAAGAAGCCTATCATGGCGTTCTCTGCCTCTTGAGCGGCTTTAAGCACTGTGTTCTGGTAGGTGGCTATGGCCTGTTGATACCTCGCGTCTTCTACTCTTACATTGTTCTTCAGCCTCCCATAGTTGAAGAGGGGAAAGCTTATGAAAGGCCCAAATAGGTAGTTTATGCTGCTGCTCACCAGAAGATCGCTCAAATGGGCGTTGTTGTTGCTTAAAGTGCTGCCTTTCTCACTGGTCTCAAATCCAATGAACCCTCCCAAGGTGAATCTTGGAAACAGCTCAGACTTTGCAATGCCTATTCGGGCACATTGGGCAGCGGCTCGGTACTCTGCTGCTTTGACGTCTGGTCGTCTTCGTAACAGCTCTGCAGGAATCCCTACCACAACCTCATCTGGGGCGGTGGGTATGGGACCGGGCTGGTCAAGAATCTTCTGGATCTCTCCAGGAGTTGTGCCAAGCAGCACCGCCATGGCGTTTTTCGCCTGTCTTAGTTTCATTTCTAAGTTGGGAATGATGGACTCTGTCTGTTTCAAAAGAGAGGCAGCCTGGGTTACGTCAAGCCTTGTTGTGACTCCCTCTTGGTACCGCGCCTTTGCCAGCTCTAAGGCCTTCTCTTGAGACTTTACGTTTTCACGGGCGTATTCAAGTCTTTTCTCGTAAGTGCGGATAGCAACATAGGTTCTTGCCACCTCTGCTGTTAGAGAGACCAGTGCGTCGTCGTATTCTGCTATGGTGGCAAACAGCTCTGCGTTTGCAGACTCTACTCCGCGCCTGAACCTTCCCCAAAAGTCCAACTCCCATGAGGCGTCAAAGCCCGTTTCGTAGTCCTGATAAAACTTGTCGCTTTGTGCGGCGTTGGGAGCGTGTTCGCTTATTTGTTTGGTGGTGGTAGAGCCCCCTATCTCTTGTTTTTGGGGGTACTGATAGCCTACCGCTACTCCAAGCCTTGCTCTGGCCTCGTATATGCGCAGACCTGCTACCTGTAGATCAAGGTTCTGTTTGGAGGCTATTTCAATGAGCCTGTTCAGAGTGGGGTCGTCAAACACCTTCCACCACTCTTTGAGATCAGGGGCTTCTGTTCGTAGATGCGCGTCTCTGGCTTCCAACCACTGTTGGTCAATCTTGGTTGTGGGCCTGATGAAATTGGGTCCCAAGGTGCATCCCGTCATGATTATGGTAAAGGTTAATAGCATTGCCCCTATTCCAAGGGATCCTATTCTCTTATGTATGGTGAAAGGATTGTTCATTATTTACCCTTCTGACGATGAGTTTTCCCGATTGTTGCTCTCATTTCCTTTCTCAAGCTCCTCTGCAGAAGGAGGGGGAGCCATTGCCTCAATAGTTGGTTTCACCTCCATCCCCGTTCTCACCTTTTGTACTCCCTTCACCACCACGATCTCTCCTTCTTTCAACCCTTTCTTGATCACCCGGTACTCTCTGTAGGTTCGTCCTGCTATCACCTTTCTTCGCTTCACTATGTTGCCCTTCTCAACCACCATGACAAAGGTGCCAGTCTGGTCCTCTATTACAGACTCTGCGGGAACGAGAATGGCATGGGGATCGTAGCCCACGGTGAGCAGCACCTTGGCGTACTGTCCAGGGATGAACAGATAATCTGCGTCTTTTAGCTTGTCATTCTTGAATATACTTCTGACGGTCACGGTGTCGGTTTCAGGGTTTATGCGGGAGCTGACAAAGTCTATTCTACCTATCTCGTGGTAAACGCTTCCGTCTGGCATTACCAGCCTCACTTCCATCTCATCTCGGGGTAGAAGCTGTCCCTTGCTTTTGAGAACCTGAAATCCGTAAACGTCCTTTCTACCCACGCTGAACACCACCTGAACAGGATCCATCTGCACCATGCTGGTGAGCACG
>JALWSI010000239.1 GCA_027080315.1 bacterium
ACCTTGAACTGCCCCCATTCTGGGGCGGTCTGGTGGGCTACTTAGGATACGAGGCCATAGCCGAGCTTGAGCCTGTTCCCACCCCCAAAAAGAGCATCATGGATGTCCCCTACTTCAGCTTCATGAAGGTGGATAGGGTTCTCGCCTTAGACAACCTCAAGGGCACCCTAAAGCTCATTGTGTGCGTGGAGGCAAACGGGGATCCCCAAGAGAGCTACCGCTGGGGGGTAGCCGCCTTAGAGGAGATGGCAGCCCAGCTTCACTCACCTCCCCCTGCAAGGGAGGTGAAGATCGTTCCCATGCAGGCGGAAGAGCTAAGCTCCACCTTCACCCAGAGCCGCTACGAAGAGGCGGTGAGGTTTATCAAGTCGCAGATTGAGGCAGGAGAGGTGATGCAGGTGGTGATAGCCCAGCTCTTCACCAGAAAGACCAAGGCCGAACCCTTCTCAATCTACCGGGCCCTGCGGCAATTAAACCCCTCACCCTACATGTTCTACCTCAACTACGGCCACTATCAACTGGTGGGCTCATCCCCAGAGGTGCTGGTTAAGCTCACCGGCAGCACCATCCACTCCCGTCCCATAGCAGGAACAAGAAAGCGTGGCTCCACCCCAGAAGAGGAGAAGAGCTTAGAAGAAGAACTCCTCTCAGATCCCAAAGAAAGGGCGGAGCATGTGATGCTGGTGGACCTTGCCCGTAACGACGTGGGCAAGGTTGCAAAGACGGGCACGGTGAAGGTGACCGACTTCATGGTGATTGAGCGGTACTCCCACGTGATGCACATGGTCTCCCACGTGGTTGGAGAGCTGATGCCCAACAGAAACGCCGTTGACGTGCTCAAGGCCTCCTTTCCCGCTGGCACAGTCTCAGGGGCCCCAAAGGTGAGGGCCATGCAGCTCATCTCTGAGGTTGAGGGGGTTCAGAGGGGCTTCTACGCAGGAGCAGTGGGATACCTCAGCTACAGCGGAGAGATGGACACCTGCATAGCCATCCGCTCAATGCTGGTTAAGGACGGCGAGGCTGTGGTGGGGGCAGGAGCAGGCATAGTTGCCGACTCAGTACCTCAAAACGAGTACCACGAGTGCTTGGCCAAGGCCAAAGGCCTCTTAGGGGCAGTTAGTCTGGCAGAAAGGGGGCTCAAACCATGAGGGTGCTCATGATTGATAACTACGATTCATTCACCTACAACCTCGTTCATCTCTTTGGGAATCACAGGGTTCAGGTCTTGACCTACCGCAACGACCAGCTGAGTCTTGAGGATGTTGAGAGGCTATCTCCCCAGCTCATCGTCATCTCACCGGGGCCCTCGGTTCCAGAGAACGCAGGTGTAACCATAAGGGTGATCCAGAAATTCGCCGGGGAGATCCCCATCTTCGGGGTCTGCCTTGGACACCAGGCCATTGGCGCCGCCTTTGGAGCAAAGGTGACCACCTCGTGCAGGCTGCTTCACGGCAAGGTGTCCAGCATCCACCATAACGGAGAAGGCATATTCAAAGGGCTGCCAAATCCCTTCACCGCCTGCAGATACCACTCTCTCATCGTTGAGCGAGACTCTCTGCCGGAGGAGTTTGCGGTTACCGCCACCTCTGAAGATGGAGAGGTGATGGCCATGGTCCATAGAGAGCTCCCTGTGTTCGGGGTGCAGTTTCACCCCGAAGCGGTGCTCACAGAGCACGGACACCAGCTTATTGAAAACCTTTTGAAGGAAGTGGAGCACGGAGGAAGAGAATGAGAAACGGAAGGATGGTCAGCCAGGCTATTGAAAGGCTTGCCGCTGGGATGAACCTCTCAAAGGAGGATACCCGGCGCATCTTCTCAGCCATAATGGAGGGAGAGCTCACCTCTGCCCAGATCGGGGGCATCTTGGTGGGACTCAAGGCCAAGGGAGAGACCCATCAAGAGGTGGCTGCAGCAGCAGAGGCCATGCTTGAGAAGGCCATTGAGGTGAGAGCAGAGACGGACTGCATAGACACCTGCGGCACAGGGGGAGACGGCAAGGGAACCCTCAACCTCTCAACCCTCACCGCCTTTGTGGTGGCATCTTGCGGTATCCCTGTGGCAAAGCACGGCAACCGCTCTGTCTCAAGCAGCTGCGGAAGCGCCGATCTTCTTGAGGCCCTGGGCATATCCCTGCCCCAGTCCCCTGAAGAGGTGGAGAGATCTATGAAAGAGACTGGTTTCGGCTTCATCTTTGCCCCAGCCTTTCACCCTGCAATGAAGCACGCAATGGGCCCCAGAAAGGAGCTTGGCACCCGCACCATATTCAACATCCTCGGTCCCTTGGTGAATCCCGCCAGACCGAAGTTTCAGATGGTGGGGGTTTACAAAGAGGAGCTTCTACCCTTGGTAGGGGAGGCCCTGCTGGCCCTTGGAAGAGAGAGGGTCTGCGTGGTTCACAGCGAAGACGGCTTGGACGAGGTATCAATTGCTGGAAGAACCAAGGTGTGGTTCGGCACAATAGAGGGTGAGAGACGCACCTTCACCCTCTCCCCTGAGGATGTGGGGCTTAAGAGTGCCACCCCAGAGGAGATAGCAGGAGGCGACCCCGAGACCAATGCAACACTAACCATGAGGGTTCTCTCAGGAGAGAGGTGCGGGGCCCGGGACGCGGTTCTGCTCAACGCCGCCTTGGCCATGTACACAGCGGGCAGGGAGCCCCTTTCAG
>JALWSI010000240.1 GCA_027080315.1 bacterium
GCCAGCCCGAGGTGAACCTTGGAATAATCCCCGGATACGGAGGCACTCAGAGATTGCCCAGGCTGGTGGGCAAGGGAAGAGCCCTTGATCTTTTGATCACTGGTAGAATGATAGATGCCAACGAGGACCAGCAATGGGGCTTGGTTAATAAGGTGGTTCCCCCTGAGAAGCTTCTTGACGAGGCCAAAGAGCTGTTAAAGCTCATACTCTCAAAAGGTCCCTTGGCAGTTAAGTATGCCATTGAAGCGTTGGATAGGGGACTGGAAGTGAGCCTTGAAGAGGGACTGAGAATAGAAGCGGATCTCTTTGGGCTCTCCTGCGCCACCGAGGACATGAAAGAGGGCACCCAGGCCTTCATAGAGAAAAGAAAGGCAAACTTCGCGGGCAAATAGTTCCTTCATCCCTCTTTGGCTATGGGGAGAAGAGGTAGCTCTTCTCCCCATCTTTTTTCACCCCCTTGACCACCGCCTCCGCCTATGGTTTAGGAGGCACCCACGGCGCAAGCAGGTGAATCTCAAAACGCCGCAATACCCGAAAGAGAAGGAGGAGAAGGGAATTGAAGCGCACCTTTCAACCCAAGAATAGACGCAGAAGAAGGAGAATGGGATTTCTCGCAAAGATGAGAAGCAGATCCGGAAGAAGAATCATCAAGAGACGCAGGGCAAAAGGCAGAAAGCGCTTGGCCGTTCAATAGATGAGTTTTGGATAGTGAAGAGAGGAAAAGAGAGGAAAGAAAGAAGTTTCCTAAAAAGGCTCGCTTAAGGAAGAGAAGCGAGTTTTTAAGGATTTACAACGAGGGAAAGCGGCTGAGTAGCAAGCACTTTCTGCTGCACTACCTTGATAACCAGGAAGAAGGCCCTAGGCTTGGAATCACTGTTACCAAGAAGTGCGGAAACGCCGTGAGGAGGAACAGATGGAAGCGGCTGATTCGGGAAGCCTACAGACTGCATCGCAGCAAGCTGCCAAAGGTGGACCTTGTGGTGACAGTGAAGAGAGGGGTAAACCCTCCATCTTTTGGAGCAGCAGAGAAAGAGCTTTTAAGGCTGTGGAGACAGATGGCCCCAAAAGGGAATCGCCCTTAGTCAGGGCCATAAAGATAACGATATGGGGTTATCGGATCTTCCTGTCTCCCCTATTTCCCCCTGCATGCCGTTTCACCCCAACCTGTTCCCAGTATGCCTTAGAGGCCGTTGAGATCCACGGTGCATTGAAGGGTTCGTGGCTTGCCCTGAAGCGCATACTCAGATGCCACCCCTTCAATCCAGGAGGGTTTGACCCTGTACCCCCAAGAAAGAGTTGAGGAGAGAAGATGAAACCAGAACAGAGGCTTATACTTGCATTCGTTTTTGCCCTGCTAATAGCAGTGGCCTTTCAGAAGTACGTGGTTCCTCCAAAGAAAGAAGCAAACACCAAAAGCAAACCCGCCCCAGCCCAGCAGGCGGCAAATATGCCAAAGGCAAATCCCACCTCTCCCTTCGCTATGGAGAGGTCTCGCACCCCTGCAATGGCAGCCAAGATGAGCAAAGGGAAGGTGATCACCCTTGAGCTTCCCTATGCCACGGTGAGGTTTAACAGCTTTGGAGGGGTCTTAAACGGATACGCCCTTAAAAAATACAAAGACGCCAAGGGCAAGCCCATGGAGCTGATAGAGAAGCAGGGATACTTTCAGGTGGTGCTGCCAGACAACCCCTCTCTCGCCGCCAAGGTAAACACCTCCACCTTCACCATGAGAAAGGTAAGTGAGAAAGGTAAAACCGGAGTAGAGCTAACCTTAACCCTGCCTGCAGAAAAGCTGACAGTGAAGAAGAGGTTTTTATTCTCTCTTAACGCCCCCTACACCATGGAGGGAACCATAGAGGCAAGCCAAGGGGGTAAACCCTTAGCCACAGGTGTCCTCATGGGACCCCAGATCGCCCCCACAGACCGAAAGAGCCATTACGCCTTTGCGGGCCCTCTGGTCTATCTAAAAGATAAAAATAAGGCAAAAGAGGTTAAGTTAAAAAAGGATGGGCAGCACCGCGAGTTCACAAATCCCTACTGGGTGGCGCTGCAGTCTCTCTACTTCACCTCCACCGTGGTGCCATCTTTGCCCACCTACACATGGATAGAGAGAATAAAAAAGGATCATTGGCGCATTGCGGTGTGGAGTGAGAACCCAAAGCCCTTCTCCTTCTGGGGCTTTGTGGGGCCCAAACGCTTTGATCTGCTAAAAAGCTTCAACATGCACTTAGAAGAGAACATCCGCTTCGGAATGTTTGCCATAATAGCCAAGCCAGCTCTGGAGTTCCTCAACTACCTCTACGGAAAGGTGCATAACTACGGATGGGCCATAATCATACTCACCTTGATCCTGAAGATCCTCTTTCACCCTCTAACCGCTTACGGCTACAAGTCTATGGCCAAGATGCAAGACCTTCAGCCCAAGCTGCAGGAGATCAAAAGGCTTTACAAAGACGACCCAGCCAAGATGAACGAAGAGACCATGGCCCTCTACAAAAGAGAGAAGATAAACCCCATGGGTGGCTGCCTGCCCATGCTGCTCCAAATCCCCGTATTCTTCGCCCTCTACAAGGTGTTAATGGTGGCAATAGAGCTAAGACACGCCCCCTTTATTGGATACCTCACCGACCTCTCTGCAAAGGATCCCTACTACATCACCCCGGTGCTCATGGGAGCAACCATGTTCCTGCAGCAGAAGATGACCCCTGCCATGGGCGACTCAACCCAGAACAAGATCATGCTGGCAATGCCCATTGTCTTCACCTTCCTCTTCTTAAACTTCCCCTCTGGACTCGTCCTTTACTGGCTGGTGAACAACGTGATCTCCATAGGAGAACAGTATTTGGTAAAAAAGGTTTACGCCAAAAAATCATAATACGGGGTTCACTTTTTGCACAATAAGGAATATAAAAACACTATGGTGCTTTGAGTTTTAAAACTTGTGTTGAAAGGAGAGAAGGATGGAGAAGGTGGTTAGTGTAAGCTTTGTATGTAACATATGTGGGGAGAAGCACAGGGAAGAGGTGAGCAGTGAGAAGCTATCAGAGTGGGCAAAGAGTTCGGTGCAGCCCATATTCGTCTGCCCCAACTGCGGAGAAGACGGCCTTGTTCACATCAACAACGCCCATATCAAGGTGATTGCCAAATACTTAGACCTTTACAACTCCCTTGTGGACTCTCTGAACATCGAGCTTGAGAAGCTAAGCCGCCACGGGGTCTGGCTTGAAATAGAGAAGTCAGAGAAGTGAGAAGGGTGGACAGGCTAAAGCCTGTCCCATTTCTCCTTTAAACATATCAGTAATTAGAAGCCATGACTGAGCTAAAAGGTCTGTACTACGAAGACTTTGAAGAGGGAATGGAGTTCACCACCCCGGCAAGAACCATCACAGAGGCCGATGTGGTGAACTTTGCCTGTTTCTCAGGAGACTTTCACCCCCTACACACCGATGCCGTCTATGCATCAAAGGGACCCTTTGGTGAAAGAATAGCCCATGGAATGTGCGGCTTCTCCATAGCCATGGGTCTGCTCATCAGGCTTAACATCTTTCACCACACCATCGTGGCCTTCTACGGAATTGACAGATGGAGGTTCACCCACCCCATCAAGCTTGGAACCACCATCCACGTTGTGGCCAAAGTAATCAAGAAGGAAGAGAAGAGACCAGAGCACGGGCTGGTGGTCTTCAACCTTGACGTTATTGACCAGAACGGCACCCTCATCATGACAGGCATCATCAGAACCCTCATGATGAAGAGAGACAGCTAAACCCCCAAGACCCCCTTCAGGTTGGTAGATAGCTGAGTGGCTCCCTCTTGAAGAGAGACACCTTTAAGCCTGCAAAGGGCGACAAAGGTTGCCACCACCCAAGCAGGCTCGTTTCTCTTTCCCCTCACCGGTTGTGGAGAGAGAAAAGGCGCGTCTGTCTCAACAAGCAGTCTATTAATGGGCACCTTGGCCACCGACCTTCTCAAAAGCTCAGCCTTCGGGTATGTTATGGGCCCCGCCACCGAGATGTAGAACCCCATCTCCAGATAGACCTGGGCGTCGTCGGGAGAACCGGAGAAACAGTGGATTATTCCCCCCACCTCGTGGGCCCTATGCTCTCGCATGAGCCTTTGTAGCTCGGGATGGGCATCGCGGCAGTGGATCACCACCGGCTTCTTCAGATCCCTCGCCATGTTGAGTTGACCCACAAAGTGTCTCTCCTGATCCTCTCTGGGAGAGAGATTGCGGTAAAAGTCCAGTCCTATCTCCCCTATGGCCACCACTTTAGGACGCTGGGCAAGCCTCTCAAGGCTCAAATAGTGGCTCTTTGACATGCCGGCAACATCATGGGGATGCACCCCAACGGTGGCAAAGAGGTTATCGTATGACTCTGCCACCGCCACCGCCTTCTCGCTGTCCTCGCAGTCTATGCCTATGGTGACCATCCGGGTCACACCGTAGCGGCGAGCCCGGTTGATCACCTCGTCAAGGTCCTCGCTGTAGTGATCCCCAAAGTGGAGATGGCAATGGCTGTCAAATATGGAGAGCCCCTTTGGCAGGGGTTCTATGGGCACCTTTCTCTTCAATGCACCTCGGTCCCCGGGGGCACATCCTCAGGTATAATGGGAAGTCTAACCCCCTCCTTGGTCACAGCAGCAATTAGCATCCCCTTAGACTCTATGCCCATAAGCTTGGCTGGCTTCAGGTTTGCAACAACTATCACCCTTTTGCCTACCAGCTCTTCAGGGGAGTAATCTTTGCCTATTCCCGCCACAATTGTGCGTCTGTCTGTGCCCACATCCACCTGAAGCTTAACCAGCTTTTCAGACTTGGGCACCCTCTCTGCCTTCTCAATAAGGGCCACCACCAGCTTAACTTTGGCAAACTCAGAGATATCTATTAAGCCATCTGCCCTCTTGGCCACCTTCTCTTTGGCCTTTGCCTCTTTCTTTTCAGCCTTAACCTCTCCCTTCTCAGCCTTGGCCAGCATCTTCTCCACCTTAGCCACCATCTTCTCTTCGTCTATCCTTGGGAAAAGGGGATCTCCTTTCTTCACCTTCTGACCAGCAGGCAGGCCGCCCCAAGCGGTATCATCCACGCTCCGCTCAAGTATGGAGCCTTCCATGCCCAACTGTTTCCACATCTCCTGGGCCTTGTTGGGCATGAAGGGAGAGATAAGCAAAGCTATCACCCTGCACCCTTCCAACATGGTGTAGATGGTGTCTTTAAGCTCCTGCTCTCTCTTCTCTTTGGCAAGCTGCCATGGAGCCTTAGTGTCAATGTACTTGTTTATGGCCTTAACCAGATCCCAGATGCGCTCAAGGCTCTTCTTGAACTCCTGCATCTCCATGAGCTCAACCACGTCCTTCACCACAGCCTCAGCCAAGGAAGAGATCTCCTGATCTCTTCCTGAGGGCTGAGGGATCTCACCTTTGAAGTACTTCATCTCCATGGAAAGGGAACGGTAGAAGAGGTTTCCCAAATCGTTGGCCAGATCGCCATTCACCCTGTGGGCCATGGCCCTGTGGGAAAAGTCTCCATCAAAACCGAAGCTCACCTCCCTCAAAAGAAAGTATCTGAGGGCATCTGCCCCGTAGAGGTCTATCAAGAGGTGGGGGTCCACCACGTTGCGCAGTGACTTTGACATCTTTCGTCCTTCAACGGTCCACCACCCGTGGGCAAA
Source organism: bacterium (assembly GCA_027080315.1). Classification (GTDB taxonomy): domain Bacteria; phylum Thermosulfidibacterota; class Thermosulfidibacteria; order Thermosulfidibacterales; family JALWSI01; genus JALWSI01. The sequence continues at coordinate 5,670 of JALWSI010000240.1, forward strand.
CACCCTCTTGGGCAAAGGCATACCTGCCGCCATGAGAAAGGCAGGCCAGAAGACCGCGTGGAACCTCAAGATGTCTTTGCCAATAAAGTGGACATCGGCAGGCCAGAACTGCTGGTATCTCTCGTTGTTCCATCCATATCCCAGACCAGAGAGGTAGTTAAACAAGGCATCAAACCACACGTAGATGACGTGCTTTGGGTCCCCTGGAACGGGGATACCCCACGAGAAGTTGGTACGGCTGATACTGATATCGTTAAGCCCACCGCTCACAAAAGAGACAATCTCGTTCATGCGGCTCTGGGGACGCACAAATTCGGGGTTCTCTTGGTAGAACTTCAATAGGGGTTCCTGGTACTTTGAGAGCTTGAAGAAGTAGCTGGGCTCCTTCAACCTCTCTGTAGGACGGCCACAATCGGGGCAGATCATACCCTCACCAAGCTCGTCCTCAAGCCAGTAGGTCTCGCAGGGGGTGCAGTACCAACCCTCGTACTCTCCCAAGTATATGTCACCGCTCTCCAAAAGCCGTGAGAAGAACTCCTGAACCACCCTTGCGTGGTAGTCGTCTGTTGTTCTCACAAAGTGGTTATTGGTTATGTCAAGCCTCTTCCACAGCTCCTGAAACCTCTTAACCATCTCGTCTGCCAGAGACTTAGGGGTTCTACCCTTCTCCTTGGCGGCCTTCTCAACCTTCTGGCCGTGTTCGTCTGTACCAGTCAAAAAGAAGACCTCATGATTGGTCCAGCGCTTGAACCGGGCCATCACATCGGTTGCTATGGTGGTGTAAGCATGCCCTATGTGAGGCACGTCGTTCACGTAATAGATGGGGGTGGTAACATAGTAGCTCTTCTTCACTCTTATCCTCCCAATCAGCTGTTTTTATTCCCTTTATTGCGTCCTTTGTTGCGTCTTAAATAGAACCTTTTGCCCCTGTTCTTCTTCTCTTGAGAACCCCTTCTCCCATTATCACTGCCATTGGATCCCCTCTGTTCTCTGCCCTCAGCATTCTCACCGCCCCTGGCTCCAGCCTGCTTCTGGGACTCCCTTCTGCCCTTGGCACCCTTAGCGTTACGGCCTCCCCTTCTCCTCTGCTGGGCCTTTCCCTCCTCTCTCTGAGGAGAGGCTGCGGCCCTCTTCTCAGCCTCTTTCTCTGCCTCCGCCAGCTTCTCCTCTAAGGACTGGTCATCGTCTTTGAAAGAGATATCAAGGGACGAAAGAGGAACCTTACCTTCCTCCCTCTCTTCCGTCTCTTTTTCCTCTTCAAGGGGAGGCAGGCCCTTTATCATTCTTCTTGGAACAGCCACCTGCCCTCTATCCCCCTCAACCGAGAGAAAGACCTTTCGGTCCATTATGTTCACGCTAACAACCTGGCCTTTCACCCCATCTACCGTCTCCACCGTCTCCCCTATCTTCGGGTAGTACTGTCCCATCTCCTTGTAGTAGCCGTGTTCAAAGCCGAGACAGCACACAAGCCTACCGCAGAGGCCAGAGATCTTGGTGGGATTCAGAATCACGTACTGATCCTTTGCCATACGGATAGAGACGGGATCAAAGGTTCTGAGCACACTGGCGCAACAGATCACCCTGCCACAGGGTCCTATCCCCCCTACCATCTTGGCCTCGTCCCTGATGCCTATCTGCTTCATGTCAACCCGGGTCTTGTACTTTCTCGCCAGGTCCCGCACCAGGTTTCTGAAGTCCACCCTCTCCTCTGCGGTGAAGTAGAAGATTATCTTCTTGCGGTTCAGGGTGACGCTTACATGCACCAGCTTCATGGGCAGGTTATGCACCTCTATGCGGTGCAGGCAGTAAGAGAACGCCTCTTTGGCAAGCTCTTTGTTCTCCTCAGCCCTGTTCAGATCCCTCTCTGTAACCTTGCGTTTAACAGCATCAACAAAGGGAGGAAGCTCTTCAACGGGCACATCTAAAGGGCCTTTAACCACTATCCCTATCTCGTCACCGCCGCTCTCGTGTTCCACCACAACCAGATCTCCAAGCTTAAGCTCAAGGCGGCCAGGATCGTAGGGCACTAAGGCTCCGGCCCTTGAGAAGGTGACATACACCACCCTTCTCTTGAGGCCCTCCCTTCGCACCTCGGGTATCTGTTCATCTATCTCTAAAGCAGAGTCCTTTGTCTCCACCTTTTATATCCTCCTCATACGCCCATCAGGCTCTCAACCACCAACTGGGGATTGAGGTTGTACATGAATACCTCTTCTTCAAGCAAGGTTAGCCTCTCGTAGAGTCTTCTGACCCTCTCAGAGAGATGCCCCTCAAGCATCCTGCTCTTAATCAGGTGGTGAAGAAGTAGAAGAAACCTGATCACCTCGTCCTTCTCTCTAACCCATCCCTTTTTGCCCTTAAGGTGTCTTCCCACAAGGCTGCTCCACGAGGCCTCACCTTCAAGCAAGAGCATAGCCGCCTCTCGCATCTCCTCAAGGTTAGGGGAGGAAACCAGCTCCAGGATCTTTCCCGGAGAGCCCTCAAAGGCCTCACCAAGATGGCAAAGCTCGGTATTCTCTCCCCTTCTCTTCAAAACCTCCTTCACCTCCGTAGAGGAGAGGGGAGAGAACCTAACCACCTGGCATCTTGATCTTATTGTGGGTAGCAGCCAAAGGGGATTAGCGGTGATGAGCAGAATAACCGCAGAGGCAGGGGGCTCTTCAAGGGTCTTGAGGAAGGCGTTGGCAGCAGGGATGTTCATGGTATGGGCATCGTCTATGAGCAAGGCCTTTCTCTTGCCCTCCATGGGCTTAAGATAGAGCCAGTTCTGCGCCTCCCTTATGGTGTCAATTGATATCATCCCCTTCTCAGGGGCTATCTCCTTAAGGTCAACATGAACTCCCTTCTCCACCCTGCTGCACGAAGGGCAGCTTAAACAGGGCCTCTCCCCCTGAGAAGAGCAGAGCAATCCTGCTGCAAACCACCGGGCCACTAAATACTTCCCCACCCCCTCTCTTCCAGCAAAGAGGTAAGACTGCCCCACCCGGTCTCCCCTCAACAGAAGGGAGAGATGGGACAAGACCCTTTGGTGGCCTATGGGGAAGAGAGAAGACACGGCTTTTTTAGCTCAAGGGGCTATCTTGTCTGTCCCCATGTACTGGCGCAGGGCCTCTGGTATCACAACGGAGCCATCTTCCTGCTGGTAGTTCTCTAAGATAGCCAGCAGGGTTCTGCCCACAGCAAGCCCAGAACCGTTAAGGGTGTGGAGATAGCGGGACTTTCCTCCCTCCTTGGGTTTGTAGCGTATTCCTGCCCTTCTGGCCTGAAAGTCCTCACAATTGCTGCAGGACGAGATCTCTCTGTACCGATTCTGGGATGGCACCCACACCTCTATGTCGTAGGTCTTGGCAGCAGAGAACCCTAGATCCCCTGTGCAGAGCTCCACCACCCGATAGGGAAGCTCCAGAAGCTGCAACACCTCTTCGGCGTCTCTAAGCAGTTTCTCCAGCTCTTCGTAGGAACTCTCAGGGGTGGTGAACTTCACCAGCTCCACCTTGTTGAACTGGTGCTGGCGTATTATCCCCTTCACATCCTTGCCGTGGGATCCCGCCTCACGCCTGAAACAAGGGGTGTAAGCTGTGTAGTAGAGGGGAAGCTGGTCCTCTTTAAGGGTCTCATCCCGGTGCAGGTTCACCAAAGGCACCTCTGCAGTGGGAATCAGGTAGAGGCCGTCCCTTTCGCAAAGGTACAGCTCGTCTTTAAACTTAGGAAGCTGACCAGAGCCGTACATGGTGTCCGAGGTCACCAGGACCGGGGGCAAAACCTCTGTGTAGCCGTGTTTACCTGTGTGAAGATCCAGCATGAAGCAGATGAGGGCCCTCTCAAGGCGGGCTCCCAGCCCCTTGTAAACCACAAACCTTGAACCAGAGAGCTTTGAAGCCCTCTCAAAATCAAGAATGTCAAGGGACCTGCCCAGCTCGTCATGGGACTTAGGCTCAAAGTCAAACTCCCTTGGTGCTCCCCAGGTGCGAACCACAGGGTTATCCTCTTCACCCTCTCCTATGGGCACCGACTCGTGGGGAGGATTGGGGATAAGAGCCAGAAAGTCGTAAAGCTGCTGGTCAAGCTCCTTCACCTTCTCTTCCAGCTCTTTGATGGTGGCAGAGAGCTTCTTCATCTCAGAGGCAATGGCGGAGATGTCTTCCCCTTTCGCCTTTCTCTTACCAATCTCCTTGGAGGTCTCGTTCCTCTTCCTTTTGAGAGCCTCCACCTCGGTGATCCTGCGTCTTCTCTCTGTGTCTATCTCGTCAAAACGGCTAAGATCCAAGGTGGAACCCCGGCTCCGTAGCCTCTCTTCAAACCACTCTCGCTCCCGTCTCAAAGTGGCTAAATCTATCATCTCTCTTCTCTCCTCCTAACCTCTCAGGCATATCCACCTGGACAGAAAGGTTATAGGCAAGGATCACCTTAGGAGCAACTGCAGACCATGAAAACCGAATACAGCGACTCTACAAGGCCTCCAACTCAACAAAGAGGAAGAGTTTTCAGAGCAAGAAAGAGAGGCAAGTAGCCACAGCAAGGGGGATTGTGATGTTGTCGTCTATTCCCCAGGGCACCGTCTCAATCAGGGCGCCCACCAGAGCTCCCGCCAAACCATAACCAACAGGCAGAAAAAGCACAGAGAGGATAAAGGCCGCCACCAGAAAGACGGCGCTTCCCTCAAACGAGAGCCGTGGATTCCAGGGTATTGGATGCCTTCCAAAGGAGATCCCAACCAAGGTGGAGGCGGAATCACCAGCAGCCAGAGCCGCAACCCCACCTGCAGCCGCCAGCTTCGGGAAGACCACTATGGTTACCCCAACTGCCGTTCCGTAGAGAATGGCTCCTTTTCCTGGAAGGCTCTCCC
>JALWSI010000241.1 GCA_027080315.1 bacterium
CGGGATGGGAGCCTACGGTGCTGGTTGGTGGTCGCATTCATCAGCTTGGTAGCAACGGATGGCTTGGTAAAGGTGAGTTTGTGGTGGCAGAGGCAGACGAGAGTGACGGCTCCTTCCTCATGCTTCACCCCTGGGCATCACTGGTCACCAATGTTGATCGCGAGCATTTAGACCACTATGGCTCTTGGGAGACCATTAAGGATGCCTTCAGGCGCTACCTCACCAACATAAGGGAGGTAGCAGTGGTGTGTGGAGATGATCCTTTTCTTAAGGGAGAAGAGGGTTGCTGTTCTGCCCGATGGGTGACCTATGGCTTTAGTGATGAAAACACCTATTCTTGCGCTAAAATCGTATCCACTAGTGGTATTCAAAGGTATTCGGTCTTGAGAAAAGGGGAAGAGCTTGGTGAGGTGACCCTCCCTCTCCTTGGAAGACACAATGTTCTCAACTCCCTTGGGGTTGTGGCGTTGCTTTTGGAGGTGGGACTTCCCTTTTCAGAGATAGTGAAAGGGCTAAGGGAGTTTAAGGGGGTGGATAGGCGGCTCACAAAGAAGGGGGAGGCAAGGGGCGTTCTGGTGATTGACGATTATGGGCATCATCCTACAGAGATCAGGGCCACCTTAAGAGCTGTTGTAGAGGGGTGGCCGGATCGCAGGGTGAAGGTTCTCTTTCAGCCTCACAGGTATTCGCGGACCAAGTCTTTATTGGAGGAGTTTTGGGGTGCCTTTGTAGGAGCCCATGGGGTCTTTGTTTTGCCTATCTACCCTGCCGGGGAAAGACCCAATGGGGTGAGTCACACCGATGTGGCCAGGGGAATAAGAAAAGAGAGCTGCGACAACACTCTGGAGGTGGATGGTGATCCTGTGGCTTTTCTGACAGAGCACCTGCAAGAGGGGGACATCTTGATCACCATGGGGGCGGGGGATGTATGGAAGATAGGCGAGGAGCTGGTGAGGCGATTAGGTGCCTGAGGGATGAGGGCATTGGGTTCAGGCTAAGGGAGAACCTGCGCCCTTACACCACCTTCAAGATCGGGGGAGAAGCCTCCCTCTTTGTGGAGCCAGCAGATGAGAGAGAGACCGCTGCGGCTATTAGGGTCTTATGCAAGACCAGCCCCCTTTTTGATTTGCCAGAGAAGGCCATAGCTATCGTTCTTGGCAAGGGTTCAAACCTGTTGGTTTGTGATGGGGTTGTCTCTACTCCGGTGCTCTTCACGGGTAGATTAGTTTGGATTGAGGCTATGGGTGGGTGCGAGGTGGGGGTTGGTGGGGGGACTCCGTTGGCTCAGCTTCTCTCGTTCTGTGTGGCTGAGGGGCTTTCGGGGCTGGAGCCTTTGAGTGGAATTCCCGCCACCATTGGCGGGATGGCGGTGATGAACGCTGGTGCTTTTGGTCAATCGCTTTCTGAGCTGGTTGAAGAGGTGGTTCTCATAAACTGGGAGGGAGAGCGCGAGGTCTTGAAGGGGAATGAGATAACCTGGGGTTACAGGGGGTCCTCGTTGAAGGGGAGAGGGGTTGTTGGGGTTGTGGTATTGAGGCTCTCTAAAAGCAGCTCTGACTCCGTGAAAAAAGCCATAAGAGAACACCAGAAAAAGAGGAGAACTCGTCAGCCTTTGAATCTACCCTCTGCTGGGTCTGCTTTTAAGAACCCCCCAGGCCACTACGCGGGAGAGTTGATTGAGAAGGCGGGGCTTAAGGGAGAGAGAAGGGGCGATGCGGTTATCTCTGAGAAGCACGCAAACTTCATAGTTAATATCGGCAATGCCGCCTGCTCAGATGTTCTTGAGTTGATTGATTACGCAAAGAGGGTTGTTTTTGAAAAATTTGGAGTGAGGTTGGAGGAGGAGATAGAGTATGTGTGCTGAGAGTTGGTTTGAAGGATTGAAGGTGGGGGTGTTGATGGGAGGGGTCTCTGCTGAGCGAGCTGTCTCTTTGAAGACTGGCGCCGCGATTCTCAATGCCTTGAGGGAGAGGGGCGTTGATGCAGTGGCCATGGATGTGAAGAGGGATCTGGTTGAGCTTATTGAAGAGACTCCCATTGATATTGCCTTTGTGGCCTTGCACGGCACGGTGGGTGAGGATGGGGTGATTCAGGGTGTGCTTGAGTACCTTGAGATACCTTACACCGGTAGCGGGGTTTTGGGTAGCGCCATCTGTATGAACAAGGTTGTTTCAAGAGACCTTTGCAGAGTCCATGGGATACCAGTGCCCCAGGGAACGGTGGTTGATGCCAACCTCAATACAGTGGACCATGGGCCTGCTCTTGATGAGCTGGGATTGCCGGTTGTTGTGAAGCCAGTGGAGCAGGGTTCTACCGTGGGAGTTACCATAGTTCGTGATAAGGATCATTTGAGGGAAGCTGTTGAACTGGCCTTAAATTATGGAGAGGTGGCTCTGGTAGAGAAGTATGTGCCGGGCAAGGAGTTGACTGTGGGGGTGCTGGGAGAGGAGGCCTTTCCGGTGATTGAGATAAGGCCTAAATCGGGATTCTACGACTACGAGTCCAAGTACACCCCGGGAATGACCGAGTATTTGGTGCCAGCTCCCCTTGATTCTGAGACTGCAGTTAGGGTTCAAGAGCTTGCCCTGAAGGCACACAAGGTGCTCCAG
>JALWSI010000242.1 GCA_027080315.1 bacterium
GCGGGCTTTACGCCCTTTATGATTTTGAAGAGGTTGTGCTGAGCACCCCTTATGGTGAGCCCTCGGGCCCTTACGTAAAGGGGAATATCAAAGGCGAAGAGGTGGTCTTTCTTGCCCGCCATGGCAAAGAGCATTCACACCCTCCCCACAGGGTAAACTACAGGGCCAATATCCATGGTTTTCACATGCTGGGGGTTGAGGAGATCCTGGCCATAAACGCGGTGGGAGGCATAAGAGAGGGCTTGAAGGCAGGGGACCTGCTTCTGCCCCATCAGGCTGTTGACCTTACTTGGGGAAGAGAGTCCAGCTTTTACGGCAGTGATGGCGAACCGGTGGCACACATAGATCTGACTGAGCCCTTCTGTCCGAGACTAAGAGGTGAGGTTCTCTCCATTGGCTCAAAAGCGGGAATAGAGCTGATTGACGGCGGCACCTATGTGTGCACCCAGGGTCCCAGACTTGAGACTGCTGGAGAGATTGCCCTATTCAAGAGCTGGGGGATGGATGTGGTGGGCATGACCCTCTTTCCAGAGGTTGCCTTGGCTCGCGAGAGAGGCATCTGCTACGTCACCGTTACCATCGTAGCCAATCTTGCAGCGGGAATATCACCGGAGCCTCTAACCGTTGACGAGGTGAAAGAGGCTGCCCAGCAGGCTGAAGAGAAGATAAAGAGACTAATAGAGGCTGTAGCTACCCACAGGAGTAACCAAAGAGACTGTCAGTGTAAGAATGCGTTAGATAAGGCGTTCTTCTGATAAACTCCTTTTCTCAGGCAGGAACCTATATTGGCAGGACCTCTATCTCTTCAATGCGCTTAAAGTCTGACACATTATTTGTAACTATTGTCGGAATACCGTATGCAATGGCGATACTGGCTATTTCTACATCATGTATCCATAATCCACGTGGATTGTATTTTACGATCAAGTCCTGAAATGTGTTGAAGGTTTTTGGATTAGAGTAGAGAACATTAACATCAGTCAGAAGACTATTTAGTGCTTCTAAATACTCATGAGTAGAGAAACTTTCATCCTTATTTCTGGTTAATACGACTAAAAACTCTGATATGTTTTTAGAGGTGGTAAAGAGCTGAATTGTTGGGTCTAATATGATCTTCAACGCACGCTTATGGAACTTAGAATCGGCGTCAATGGCGTATATCAGCACATTTGTATCAACAACTACAGAACTACTCATACGCAACTTTTCTTATGTTCATGTCGTCAAACTTACCATCTAAGTTAAGGGTTTTTATCTGTTTTCTCTTTGATTTTTTGCTTTTTATTGTTCTAATATAGCGTTCAATATGAGGCAGATACTCCTCTGGGAGTGAATCAATATCTTTTTTTATCTTCTCTTTCAGCTGCATAATAGAACCTTTTTGTTATTGTGAAATCTAATCGTAAATTCTTGCTCCATTTCCGAGGATTCCCCCTAAAAGTAGCCTTAAGTTTCTATATCCTCCCGCTTGGTCCTACCTGTTTGCATTAAATAGCCTCTCAGTCAGTCAGGTGTCAAGGAAAACATGTTGGTATGGGATTGGGAAGGATGGTCTGTACGGGGGTGGATGAACCCATGGCTTGGTGGTAAAAGCCAATTTCATTGAGGCTTTTTAGATCACGAGGCAGCAGGGGCGTTTATGGCAAAGTATGTTGAAAAGGCTGTTTTCGTTTACTCCAGCGATAGCAAAAGGTATCTACCTACCGTTGAGAATAACGGTCTTGGAGTGACCATAGAGGCGCTTCCTTTTGAAGAGCTGCAAAAGGAGCCTAAACGCCTTGCCGCAGCCAACCATGTGGTGGTCTCTGGGAACCTCAGCGTGGTTAAAACGGTATTCACTTTAGCCATAGAGTACGGTTTTAGTGTGGGTTTGGTGCCTTCTCCTTCCCAGAGAACCATTGCAAAGGTCTATGACCTGCCTGTGAAGGTGGAGGAGGCCTTAGAGGTGGCTCTGAGGGCAGATCCTATTCCTATGGACATAATCACCTGCAACGGAGAAATCATGCTGTTTAAGGCCACCGTTGGCTCTTTGCCGGTGATAGATTCTCCTTTGGATATGAGCATGCCCAGGCTTCTCTTTGAGGCTGTAAAAGGATTATTCAGGTTTAAGCTGCTTCCTTTCAACTTTGTGCTTAGCGGTGATAGAAGCATAGAGACCGCTGCCTGCGGATGCATGATTGTTCAACGCCACGAGAACACCCTTGCCTCTCGCCTCATAGCCCACGACAGCTCAGTGAACGACGGCATGATCTCTCTCATAGTCTCTTCTCCATTCTCCGTCATAGAATACATAAAGTTCATAGTCTCTGTGCTTAAAGGTGTGGCGGACCAAGAGAAGATCCCTAGTGTAGGTTACATAAAAACACCTAAGATAAGAATTGAAAGCAAAGAGGAGCTGCCGGTTTACATTGACGGTGAGGCAAAGAGCCATACACCACTGGGTTGTGAAACCCTACCAGGTGCGATCAGGTTCAACATGGGGAAGGCCCTGCGAGAGGATGTCCCTACAAGTGCCGTGGAGGAGAGGGTAGAGATAAAACACAGACCCGAGGGCAGAATTCTCTATCGGGCCGATCGGAAAGGTAAGGTGCCTTTCTTCCCTGCCGCCACAGAAGACCGTTACCACGACCTCTTCACCTCACTAAGACAGGATGCACGGCTTGATTCCATATACCTCGTGCTCATTGTGCTGAGCACCATGCTGGCCACTGTAGGACTGTTCCAGAACAGCGTTGCAGTGATTATTGGAGCCATGCTTCTCGCCCCTCTAATGGCCCCCATTGTCTCTATGTCTATGGGGCTTCTCCGCCACGACACAAAGATGCTGGGAGAGTCTCTTAAGAAGATTGGGGTAGGGGTAGTGCTCTCTCTACTGGCCTCAGGGCTGCTCTCTCTGATCTTTCCGGGAAAAGCTGTGACTGCAGAGATGCAGGCAAGGGTGAATCCCGGCCTGTTGGACCTGGGTGTGGCTCTTATTGCCGGTGTTGCAAGCGCATACGCCAAGGCCCACAAAGAGATCATGGAGAGTCTTGCTGGCGTGGCTATAGCCGTTGCCCTCATTCCACCTTTGGCGGTTGCTGGAATCGGCTTGGGTATGGGAGACATCTACTTCTTCAGCCAGGCTTTTCTCCTCTTCTTCACCAACCTCATTGGCATAACCCTTGCAGCCACCTTCACCTTCAGGCTGTTGGGTTACTCTGCGGTAATAGTGAACAAGAGAGGGGTCTTTATAGTGCTTCTGTTGACGGCACTGGTGGCTGTGCCTCTCTTCATAACCACCAAAAAGATCATAACCATCAGGCTAATGGAAAGACGATGGAGCCAGCAAAGGTTTCTGGTTAACAACAAGTACCTTATTGTGAAGGAGGCAAAGGTGGTTTACCAGCACAACAGGAGGCTTCTTTTCTTGAAGGTCCTTGTTAGACAGGGGCTTACCCGCAAAGACCTGAACCTGCTAAAGAGAAAGATAGAGGCTAACTTTGACAGCACATTGGATATCCGTATCCAGCTCTACTACATCACCTGAATAAAAGGCATGAAAAGGTTTAATCTACTGAGCTTGTTGTTTGTCTTTTTTCTCTCTCTTCTGGGGGGATGCGGTTCACAGGAACGAACCATCTCACCCAGTGGCAGGGTGGTGAAGGTGGGGGTTATTGGCCCCATGAACGGCACAAAGGCGGCCTTGGGAGAGGATGGGATCAAGGGCATGAAGACCGCCTTGAAGATGCAACCCCTTTTGAGCAATGGGGACGCCATAAAGCTGGTTGTGGCAGATGACCACAACGATCCCAGAGTTGCCGTTCAGCAGTTTAAGAGGCTGGTTACTCAGGAGAAGGTGACTGCTGTACTCCTCTTATCAACCAGTCCTCCAGCTCTTGCAATAAACCCTTTGGCTGACAAATACAGGGTTCCGGTTATCGCCATTCTGGCCACCCATCCCGATGTTGCAAAGGGCACCAGGTTTGTGAGCCAGCTCTGTTTTGATAACGTGTTTCAGGGAAAGGTGGCCGCCCTGTTCACAAGGGACGAGCTGTTGGACGGCACCGCCGCGGTGTTCCAGGATGCCGGCAACGCCTATTCCACCTCGCTGGCAAGGGAGTTCATTAAGGAGTTTCAGTCAATAGATGGTACTATAACGAACCTGGTGAACATTACCAATTCTACGGATCTTCAGGATGTTATGGAAGAGATAGAGGCCCACGGACCTGATATACTCTATATGCCCATAGATGTTAATGAGGTGATCTCAATAATAAAGATAGCACAGGATATGGATTGGAATCCCCAGTACATGTCGGCAGATGGGCTGATTGCAGAGGTGCTCTATTCTAAGGATAAAGACGATTTGATGCGGCTGCTTGATGGGCTCATGGTAATAGACTTTTACAGCAGCACCATAGCCCCTACCCGGTTTGGAAGGAAGGCCCGAAGGGCTTACAGGTCTCTTTATAACCAGCGCATGACCTCATTCTCGGCCCTTGCGCTTGAGGCTGTTAGGGTGCTTCAAAACGCCATGAACCGGTGCAAAAATCCAAAAGACCGTATCTGTGTGAACAGAATGATCAGGCGCACCACCAACCTGAAAGGTGTGATAGGGGTGATCTCAATAACACCCCAGGGGAAGGTGCAAAGGGCGTTGGTGGTGAACAAGATAGAATCGGGAAGGATCAAAGGGCTTGTTGAGGTGTATTGAGTTTCTCAGCCCAAAGGGAAGGGCTGTCGCTCATATGGGTGGCCCTGTCTGACCAGAAGCTTCCCTCTTATTCGCGGTCACCAAAGATGCGCAGTGCCTTGACTTGGGGGTACATGGGGTCATATTGCCTATGAGAGAGGGATTGGTTATGATGAAAAGAAGGTGCGGAGAGAGGTGAAATATGAAGAGGTATTTAACCGCTATATTGCACAAAGAAGATGATATGTACGTGGCTTTATGTCCTGAATTAGATATTGTCTCGCAGGGAGTAAGTGTTGAAGATGCGAAGAAAAATCTGGAAGAAGCCGTGGAGCTGTTCTTTGAAGTCGCATCTAATAATGAGATAAATAGCAGACTTAAGAGTGATATTTTTATCACACCTTTAGAGGTAGTAGTTGCCTAAGCTTCGTGTTTTATCAGGTAGATAAGTTTGTGACATATTGGAGAAGAACGGTTTTGTTGAAATTAGAAGGCGTGGTAGTCATGTAGTTATGCAAAAAAGATGAAGGACACGACTATTACTGTTCCAGTGCCAGATCATAAAGAATTAAAAAGTGGTACTTTATCATCAATAATAAGGCAAAGTGGGTTAGATAGAAGAAAGTTTGAAGAAGGTTAGTACACTATTTGCATATTCCAGTCAAAGTCCCACTTGAGCCAGTGCCCCCCCACCTCGTCTGATAACCTGTCTCTGGCATGGTTCCTTTCACATCACATTGTATCCACTTGCGCTGTAATCACCGGAGGATTCACAATAAAAGTTGCCTTGCTCTTGGGTCCTTAACATTCAATGGTTTTGTCTTACCCTCCGCATATTCCACAAGAGCCTCATTTACAAGTTCAGCTAATACATCTTCTGATTCAGCAAACGTTTTCTCCCACTTCTTCTCGGCTATGATTTCATCCATCAACCAGCGTGCAAGGGCGTTTTGTTCCAATTCGGGTAGCCTGGATGCCTCTTCAAACGCTTTTTCAAGCGGTTTAGTCATTACTTGTCTCCTTCTGGTGTATAATGGTTTAATTCACCTGCCGTTATGGAGCACTACTGGAACAATGGTTCAGTACACCCTCTCTTTGTCCTACTTACCTATGGTAGCCTAAACATACCACTCCACACCGCTACGGTTAATCAGAAATCTCAAGAACCTTGACAGGTTATTGCCCTTTCCACGTAACACGATCCCAATATTTGACATGCTTGACAACCAAAAGGGATAGCTCACTCCATCAACTCCTCTGGAGTCCATAGCTCTCCAGGTCTCTTCTTCTTTCTGGGCTTTAGCTCTATCTCAAGGTCAAGGATCCTCAGCAGTTTCTCAAATACCACCAGAGACACAAGAGCCGCATGACCGCTCTCTATTTTTGAGAGAGTCTGCCGGGATAGCCCGGCCTTTCTTGCAAGCTCTTTCTGAGTCAAGCCCTTCTTCTTTCTCTCTTCCTTGATCTTGCTACCAATGTAGCTCCAGTTCACGGGGCAGCTCCTTGTATGTTCTCTTCAGGTTCTTTGATAAAGAAAACTCTAATACCTTCAAGAGGTTGCGGGCCAAAGAGTCGCGCTTATCTTCCCTTAGATGGTCGGCAAGATGGTCCTTCAACCAACCAACCCCAGCCTCGCATTCCTGAAACAGCTCCTTGGCTCTTCTTCCACCAAGCAGGCAGGACTTTTCTCCAAACTGGATCAGCTTTTCTCTTGAGTGCCAGACCTTTCTGCCGAAGAGGGTGAGGGCGGGAGTGTCGGAAGGTATGTACACCGCAGTGCAGACCACATCGTAGGTAGGGGCAAGTCTCGTGTCCCCGGCAGTGGGATATGAATAGAGAACCCCGAAGTTTTTGAGATGGGCATCCCCATTCTTCAAGAGAAAGCTCATCACTACCGACTTGTACAGGAGTTCCAGATCATTTTCAGGATATGAAGACACTCTGGCCAAGGCCTTTGCTATGCTCTCATAGGAGCCATGATACTTCTCTTTACTGGTCTTGCCAAAGAGTGTGCAGAACTCCTCAAAGCCCAAGTCCCCTGTGAACTTCTTTAAGATCAGAAATCTGCCGTGTTTGGAAAGGGTGATTTCGGGAATAGGAAGACCGGTCTGTTCACAGGCCTTCAGGCAGAGATACTCGTTTCTGGCAAGGTCGGGGAACTGTTCTCCAAAGGTTTTAACAATATGGTCATCCCCTTTTACAACCGCCTTATCTTCCACAGGCACCAGGACCTTGGGCTGAACCCCTGAGATGCTGGAGCGTAGCAAAAATGCGTTCACCAGCTCGTGGAAGAGATCCATGGTGTCGTTCTCTATAAGGTCTTCTACAGCAACCTTATTCAGAGCCATGGTGCTTTGGGTAACCCTTTTGCCCTTGAGCCTGAAGGTGAGGAAGCCTTCTATGTTTGGGGCCAGGCTTTTGAAAACCTGGTAGTCTGTTATGGTTCCCAGTCTCTTTCGCAGGTGGTTCAGCATCACCTGGTACAGCCATCCTTCTGGCATGAACTGGTCAAAGATGGGTAGCATTTCATACTTGCTAATGTAGAGGCTCTCTGTAGTGGGCATCACCAGGGAAATTGGGTTGTTCTGTGTATATGTGAAGGAGTAGATCCTTTCTGAGTCTCTGTAAGAGTAAACACCAGCCTCTTTCTTACCGGCTAAAACCAAGAGCATAGCTGACTCCTTGGGTTAATCTGATTTTACATTTATGATCTAAAAGGACTGATGTCAATAAAAATAGGCATAATCCCAGTTGTTGCTGAAAGAAAAGAAGCTAAGAACCTTAAAGATAGGGACCTTAACCGTAGTATCTACTTTCCTTTCTTCTTCAATTGACACCTTCTCCATAAGTGATACATTGTGATAACGATAACATGCTGGATAAGGAGGGATAAATGATAAAAAGGCTCACCAAGCATGGAAACAGTTTAGCCTTGGTGATAGAGCGCCCTATACTTGAACTTTTGAGAATAGACGCAGATACCCCCCTTGAGATCTCTACTGACGGAGAGTCATTGATCATCTATCCTATACGCGATGCCCAACGTCAGGAGAGATTTAAGAAGGCTTTAGAGTCAACAAACCGCCGCTACAGCAAGGCCTTAGAAAAACTGGCAGAATAGAAATATGTCCCCAGAATTCCTCACCCTTTATGAGGTGTTGGAGATCCATAGAGACCAGATTGAACGATACGGCGGAGAACCTGGTATCCGAGATTTAGGGCTCCTTAAGTCTGCTATCACCATGCCTTCCGTCGGAGTTGGAGAGAGCTATCTTCACACCGACCTATTTGAGATGGCAGCAGCCTATCTGTTCCACATAGCCCAAAATCATCCCTTTTTGGACGGTAACAAGAGGACTGGGGTTGTGTGCGCCTTGGTCTTTCTTGAGCTTAACGGCATAAAGGTCTTTGCAGACGAAGAGGCACTTGTAGAGATGGTCATGGCTGTTGCTGAGGGCAGGATAGAAAAGGATGCTATTGCAGAGTTCTTTCGCCACAACGCTAAGAGATAATTGAGGCATAACGGGTCAGAGCCAGTTCCTACAACACCAGCTTTTTCTCGCTCTTCATGCGGTGGTCAAGGTAGTAGAGAATGGGCACAACCATACGCGAGAAGAGGGTAGAGGCCACTTCTCCTGCCATTAACGATATTGCAAGCCCCTGGAATATTGGATCAAACAGAATCACGAAAGAACCCACAATAACTGCCGAGGCCGTGAGCAGCATGGGCCTGAACCTGATGGCCCCTGCGTCTATCACCGCCTCTTCCAGCTTCATTCCCTCGGCCAAGCGCAGTTCAATGAAGTCCGCCAGAATAATAGAGTTTCTCACCACTATTCCCGCTCCGGCAATGAACCCAATCATGGAGGTTGCGGTGAAGAAGGCCCCCATGGCGGCGTGGGCGGGCACTATGCCTATGAGGCTCAGGGGAATAGGCGCCATGATGGTTATGGGTATTGAGTACGATTTGAACCACCCCACAATCAGTATGAAGATCACAACCATCACAGCCCCAAAGGCAAGACCCAGGTCCCTAAACACCTCGTAGGTCACCTGCCACTCACCGTCCCACTTCATTGAGTAGTGAATAGGCAGCTTGGGCAGGTGGGTGTAGAGTATATCCAGGGGTTTGCCGTCGGGAGCGGTAAGCTTTTCCAGCTTTTTGTTCATCTTCAAGATGGCATAAACCGGGCTCTCCTCCCTTCCTGCCACATCTCCCGTCACATACACCACGGGCTGCAGGTTCTTGTGGTATATGGGGTGGTCTATTACGCCCTTCTTGATCTTTACCAACTCTGCAAGGGGCACCATCTTGCCTGTAAAGGACTTAACCCTGATCTCCTTTAGGGCATCAAGGGACGACCGGCGCTTCAGGGGATACCTCACCAGTATGGGCACATCCTCTTTCTCGTCAGGCAGGTGCAATAGACCGGCTATGGTGCCCTGCAAGGCGGTCTTCAATGCCTCTTTTATCCGACTGGGGGGTACTCCGTTCATAACCGCCTTCTCACGGTCAACCATGATCTTGTACTCGGTTTGGGGATCGGTCATGTACCAGTCTGTGTCAACGATTCCCGGTGTGGTGTCCATTAGCCCAAGAATGTCACGGGCCACCTTGATCTGTCCTTCATAATCAGGGCCGTACACTTCACAAACAAGGGTCTGAAGCACAGGGGGACCCGGAGGCACCTCTGCCACCTTAATCCTGGCATTGTATCGCTTCGCAATCTCTGTCAAATGAGGCCTCACAGCCTTTGCTATCTCGTGGCTCTGCAGTTTTCTCTCTCCTTTTGGCAGTAGGTTCACCTGGATATCTGCCACATTGGGGCCATGTCTCAGGTAGTAGTGGCGAACCAGACCGTTGAAGTTGAAGGGAGCTGCGGTGCCAATGTAAAGCTCCACATCGGTCACCTCTTTGCGGGTAACAAGGTACTGGGCAAGCTCTTCGGCAAGGGCAGCAGTCTCTTCAAGGGTTGTGCCCTCGGGGGGATCAACGATCACCTGGAACTCGCTCTTGTTGTCAAAGGGTAGCATCTTTACCATCACCACCTTGAAGTAGAAGAGGGAGCAGGCCAGAAGCAGCAGCGCCACAACGCCACCCAGGAAGGCCCAACGCCACTTCTTGTCCCGTATCAGATGCCCCATTAGCCAGCGGTAGTAGTGGGTGAATATGTCCTCCTTTTCCCCTTCAAAGGCGTGTTTCGTGCCTAAGAAGTGGTAGGCGGTCCAGGGGGTTACAACAAAAGCCACCACCATTGAGAAGAACATGGCCACCGATGCTCCAACAGGCATGGGACGCATGTAGGGCCCCATGAGCCCCCTCACAAAGGCCATGGGCAGGATAGCGGCAATGACGGTGAAGGTGGCAAGGATCAGCGGACTTCGCACCTCGTTCACAGCGTCCACAATCACGTCAACGTGTGATTTGCCCTTGTTCTCTGGAAGATTGAGGTGCCGCACAATGTTCTCAACGTCCACAATGGGGTCGTCAACCAAGATTCCTATGCAGAAGATGAGGGCAAA
>JALWSI010000243.1 GCA_027080315.1 bacterium
CAGAATGGTGAGTTTTGGCCAAACAAGAACACTGCATCAAGATTCTTATCAAAGGCCTGAGGGGAGGTAGCCATGCCTAATCTGTTTGCGATGTTGGGAACCGGCAGAACCGCTCTCATGAGCGAACAGCGGGCCATTGGCGTCACCGGCCACAACGTCTCCAACATCTACACAGAGGGCTACACCAGGCAGGTGCCCATCTTCACCGCAGAGAACCCCTACGAAGACGGTAGGTTTTGGGCTGGAGCAGGGGTCAAGATTGATGAGTTCAAGAGAATGGCTGACACCTTCCTTGACCGCAAGATAAAGCTACAACTTGGTGAAAAGTCCCTTTGGGAAGGCTTAGACAGCGTGGCCTCTGATCTGGAAGTGATATTCAACGAAACAAAAGACATCGGGGTTAGAGACTCTTTAGACGCCTTCTGGGATCAATGGCAGGAGCTTGCCGATAACCCCGAAGAGGTGGTTGCCAGAGACGGAGTGGTTCAGGCAGGCAAGACCCTTGTTAGCACTCTCAGGGAGAGCCACGACTCCATTGAGGCTGTTGCAAACGAGAAGGCCAAACAGATTGAGAACTGGGTGAACGAGGTGAACACCCTATCTGACGAGGTGGTAGAGCTGAACAAAAAGATAAAGGCAGAAGAGGTTGGAGGGAGAGACGCCAACGACCTCAGGGATAAACTCAACCTGAAGCTCAATCGTCTTGCGGAACTGGTGGGAGGCAACGTTGAGATGAACCCTGAGAATAAAACCTTCTCCCTCTTTCTTGGCAACGGAGCCACCTTGGTTGACGACAAGACCGCCCATCACATTGAGTTTAAAAGCGGAGAGTTCACCCAGTCTCTTATCCGCCGCCTAAACGGCAAGGTGGCCCTTGACGAAGTCTCTACCCAAAAGGACTGGTACACCCTGAAGATAGACGGAGAAGACGTATCTCTCAGCTTAGGAGGCAAGATAGGGGGCATGGTTCAGGGGGTTACCACCCTTCTTCAGGACATGGCAGACAGGCTGAACACCTTCACAAAAGAGCTGATCTATCAGGTGAACAAGCTCCACGCCTCAGGAGTGGGCATGAACCCCATCACCAACCTTGAGGGAGAGGTACAACTGGGAGACACCTCTGTTCCTTTAAGAAAGATGACAACCCTGCCTTTCTTGGACAGGCTAAAGAACGGAGGGTTTGAGGTCACGGTGTTTGACGAGAACCACAACAAGGTTTCGTCAACCATAGTGAATGTGGATCTTGAAAACTCCTTTGACGCAGTGGTGAACCAGCTGGATCAGATCAACCACCTTCACGCAAGCGTATCTCCGGGAGGAAAGCTGATTATCTATTCAGACGGTGGGTACAGCTTCTCTTTCTCAAACGACTCAAGCGATTTCCTGGTTAACACCGGGATGAACGCCTTCTTTTCTGGAACCAATGCGGGAGACATAGATGTAAGCTCAAGGCTAACCAGCGACACTTCAAACGTGGCCGCTGGAACCTCATTAAACGCTGGAGACAACACCATCGCCCTGAAGATAGCCAACCTCAAACAGGAGCCGGTTATGGAGAACGGACACCTCACTCTCAACGGGTACTACAACTCTATGGTGAGCCACCTTGGTGCCAAAAGTGGGATGATCAAAGATATGGTTGACACCCACACGGGCATTTTGGAGCAGCTTCAGCAGAAGAGAGACTCCATATCTGGGGTCAACTTAGACGAAGAGATGACGAAACTGATGCAGTTTCAAAGGGCCTATCAGGCAGCTGCTCGTTTCATCACCACAATAGACGCCATGACCGATAAGGTGGTTAACGGCATGGGACTGGTGGGAAGATAAGGCTATGACGAGAATAAGCAACCTGCTGTTGGTTAATCAGTTTTTAGGAGACAATCAGAAGAAACTGAAGGACCTGGAAGATAGTATGTACAGGGTCTCTTCGGGCAAGAAGTACAGGGTGCCCTCTGACAACGCCCAGGCAACAAACCAGATACTGAAACTGCGTAGCTCTATTCAGAGCATTGAGCGGTATGTGACCAACGTTACAGAGGGCAAGAGCTGGCTTGGCTCTGCAGACAGCATTCTCTCAAACACAGGAGACTACATGCGCCACGTTGCAGAGCTTGCCAATCGCGGATCCACCGACAGCCTGGTTGCAGAAGATAGACAGGCAATAGCTGAAGAGCTGCAGGGCATATTCGGCGAGGTGCTTGACTCTGCCAACACCAAGGTGATGAACCGATACATATTTGGAGGTAGCAACACCGACGAAGCTCCCTTTGTTGACTCAGAGAACGGAAACGTTGATGCCCTTGGGTTGCCCCCTGGACTCAACCTTGAATCAACAGATCCCTTTGACGATCTCTATTCCTTAGACACCGGGCGCTACAAACTCTTTTTAAGAAGAGAAGGAAACTCATTGGTCTATTGGTTGAGAGACGCTGAGGGTAAGAGGGTACAGGTTGATGCCAACAGCTACGACGAATCCCACACCACCTACAACGTCCTCCATGACAGAGGCAGGGTGCTGCTTTCAAAGAACACCGCCTCGGGAACAGAAAAATACAGCGCCGTGGTGGATACGGGGCGAGGTCTCAAGATTGATCTGGACAATGTTGACGCCAGCTTTCTGCAAGAGGGAGAGACCGTAGAGTACGACATAAACTTCTCTCAGGGTGGATTCGTTAACTACCGGGGCAACGACCAGTCCATAGAAACCCAGATCGGATTTCACAGCTTCGTCCCGGTGAACCTTTCGGGCGAAGGCCTCTTTAAGCCCATGCATCGCAAGATAGGCGCTGCAGTGGCAATAGAAGATGCCACAGAGGCCACCCCTTGGAACGCCATTGGGGTCTCAACCAGCGCCACCTTGGAGATAGAGGGAATAGACCGCTCCGGAAGCAGCCTTGGAAGGGCCAAAGCGGTTGGAGTGGACGCTGTTGCCTTGGATCGTCTTGGGGAAAGGGTAAACCAGGTGAAGAGTGACCTCTCTGCCATTATTGGTGAAGAGGTTAGCGAGCAATGGGTCACAAGGCAACCTGCCTCCACCCTGGCATCGGCCACCTTCAACATCTACTACGATGACGACATCCACGACACCGCCGCTGCAACTGCCCACACCATAAACATATCACTTCATCCCTACGATAGCCCTGAAGAGGTGGCTTCTGAGATCCAGTCAAGAATAGATGCCGATCCCGACCTCAGGGGAAAGGTGACTGTGAAAACCTATGGAGATACCTTGGCGTGGGAGGTGGTGGACTCAGGAGCGCACTCCATAGCCGTTGAGGCTGTGAGCGGCTCCATAACCCTCACTGCAGGAACAACAATAGACACCACAACAGGAAGCCACGTCCTCTCAGCCAATGTAACCTTGGGAATAGGCAAGGATGTGGCAACAGCTTTGGGGATACCTGAAGACGGCGTGCTTTACGACGAAGGCAGAGAGAACATTTACACCGTTGCCGACAAGGTGGAAGGCACCTTTATGCAAGGAGACAGGGCTGCAACAACATTCACCTTAACGAGAAGTGCAGCCATAACAGTAACCGTATCCGCAACCCACGCCGGAGCCTACACCATTGACACCGTTGAGGCCCGGTTCTTCAAGCCCATCACCGCTGGCACCACCATAAGGGTAAGCGCAGGAGGCACCACCTACACCTTCACTGCCGCCAACAACATTAACAGCGTTGATGAGCTTGAAGAGGAGTGGAACGACTCAGCCAACTGGAGTGGTGGAGCTATGCTACCCCCGGTAGGCTTGGTGTGGGAAGGTCAAGAGGGATACAGGCTTTTCAACAGGGCAGCCGCTGGCAGTTTCACCATGAGCACCACAGCGGTGGGAACCGACTCTCCCCTGTATCTGATGGGATTCGCCCCCCTTTCCGCCTCGGTAACCATATCCACAAACGACAGCAGCGCCTCGGCAGAGTTTAATGCCCTATCCTTGGCATGGGACATAAACCACGCAGCCTATGTTGCAGGGTGGAATGACTTTGAGGCCAAGACCAATGGCCTTGGCAAGATCACAATAAGGTCAACGGGAACACCAGCCGATGACAAGAGCGACTTCTCAATGAGTGACCTTGACACCGCGGGGTTAGAATCGGTCTTTCCCCGAGCCCGCAATGGAGAGGTAGATTCGGTTCAAGACACCATCAAGGACCTTCTGAACAAGCTTGAAGAGGCCTACAGATACAACGTAAGGGCCTGGATGGAAGACGGACGCATCAAGCTGAGAGACAACATCGGAGGCCCTAGTAAACTGTCTGCCACCATTCTGCCTGGAGATGGATACACAGGACCACAGTTCGGAACCTTCCACGTTGAAAGGCAGGGTGGAGGGGTAGATGTGTTTGACATGATCAAGGACCTGAAGGATGCCATGGAGAACAACATCGGCAAACGGATGGTTGGCATGCCCACCTCCTGGAAGGGAACCGCCCTACCCATGACCACTGGCCAGTTCAGAGGCAACTACAACACCACCTGGACAGTGGAGGTGAATCCTTTAGATCCATCAGACGTGGTCACCATGCACGACTACGTGGCCATATCGGCAGGGGGTAGCTACACATCCTCTGTGACCTTGGGGAACACCTACACCCTGCCCTCCACCATCTCTGCAGGTGGTACCACATACACCGCAGGAACCACCCTTCCTGAGGGCACCATTCTGAATGGTCCCATACACAACACCGGAGGTTCTGCTGTGGAGCTGCCCATAGACATACCTTTTGACGATGGAGACCAGGTGATACCCTTCTACTCTAACAACCACAGGCCTATTCAGGTGACTGTGAAGGATGCCAAAGGCAGGGTGGTTAAGCGCTTTGTGGCTGAAGAGCCCGACAAAGACTACTACATTAGGGACGGTGTTTATCTTAAGTTCTCCTCTGGAGCCATAGCGGTTGACGACAACACCTTCACCATGCAGGTAGGCAAAGGCGCCGAAGAGGAGGTGGGCAGAGCCACAGAGGCCTCTGATCAGATAACCAGAAACCACAGCCGCATAGGAACCTGGGTGAACCGCATGAAGCTGGCAGAGAAACGCTACGAACAGTTCAAGCTGGACCAGAAGGACAAACTGGCAAGCACAGAAGAGATAGACATCTCAGAGGCGGTTTCAAAGCTGCAACAGGCAGAAAACGCCTACAGAGCGGCCCTGGCAGCTGGCACCAGGCTATTCAACCTTTCAATACTGGACTTCATTTAGTAATTAACCCATTTGCAAACCGAGAATCCTCCCGAGATGGCCAAGGTCATTGGCCACAATCTCAGGCCTATCTTCCTCTGGAAGCAAGGGCACATCCTCTGCTTTAGTGAGCCCTGTTAAAACCAGCGCTGTATGGGCTCCCAGCTTTTTCCCCATAACGATGTCGCTATCAGGCTTGTCACCAATCATCAGGGTCTCTTCCGGCTGTGCCCCAGCCTTCTCCATGGCGATCTGGAGCATCTTGGTGTTGGGCTTGCCCACAATAAATGCTCTTCTATTGGTAGCGGTCTCTAAGGCCGCCACAAAGGCTCCCACCCCTGGGCGGATGCCTTTCTCTACCGGCCACACCCCATCGTTGTTCACACCTATGAACTCGGCCCCTGCAGCTATGTCCGACGCCGCCTTGCACAGCTTCTGGTAGGTCATATCCCTGTCCAACCCAACAACCACAATATCGCTGGGCTCATCCTGATCCTCTGAGAGATACTGAAACCCTAAGCCCTCAAACTCCTCCCTCAATCCCCGCTCTCCAAAGAGAAACACCTTTCGGCCTTTATGGCCGTTCTGTGAAAGATGCCAAGCAGTTGCATAGGCAGCGGTGATGATGCGCTCTGGTTCTGTCTTGATGCCCATCTTTTTGAGCCTTTGAGCGTAAAACCTGCGGTGAAAGAGGGTGCTGTTTGTCACAAAGAAGACCTCTTTGCCCATTCTCTGGAGAGACTCTACCATCTCAGTCGCTCCTGGGAGCACCTGATCTCCCAGGTAGATCACCCCATCAAGGTCAAAGGCAAAGAGTCGTATTGAATCAATCAAAGCCAGAAAGGGATCTCCTCACAAGGATATGGGGGAGGAGGGTTCTCCTCCCCCATTCAGGTTTTAAAATTCGTAGCTCTCTCCTATCTCCAACACCACACACTTGGCGGTGTCGCCCACCAGCTTGCAGAACTCATTGGGGTCCTTGTCAATTAGAGGCCAGGTCTTGTAGTGCATGGGAATAACGGTTTTGCACTTCAGCATCTTGACCGCCTCTGCAGCATCCTCGGGCCCCATGGTGAAGTTGCTGCCTATGGGCAGCATGGCCACATCTATCTCATTTGTGCGACCAATAACCTCCATCTCAGCAGATAGCCCTGTGTCTCCTGCATGGTAGATGGTCTTGCCTTCCATCCTCACAAGGAATCCACAGGGGTTACCGGTGTAGGTGACGCCACTCTCGTCAACATAGGCAGAGCCGTGAAGGGCCGGGGTCAGCTTCACCCAACCAAAATCAAAGTTGTAGTCTCCTCCTATGTGCATGGAATGCACCTGGGCTCCCTGGCCTCCACAGAAGTTTGCAAGCTCATAGGGGGCAATTATGGTGGCGTTGTTGTTCTTGGCAATCTGAACAGCGTCTCCCAAGTGATCCCCGTGGCCATGGGTCAAAAGAATGGCATCAACCTTTATATCCTCGGGCTTAGCCTTTGCCACAGGGTTATCTGTGAGGAAAGGATCAATTATAACGCTCTTTCCTCCTCCTTCTACCAGAAAGCAAGCATGCCCTAAAAACGTCACCTTCATTGCACACACCCTCCTTTTGTCTGCTGGTTTTCTATCCACATTTTAAGGCATTGGCATGGCCACGTAAAGCGAGCCAAACCGCCTCTTCACCAGCATGGTTATGTAGCTTCCTTTGCGTATCCTTGAGAGTATGCGGTTGAACTCCACCACGTTCTTCACCTTGTGGCGGTTCACCTCCACTATCACGTCTCCCTGCTGTATCCCTGCCTCTGCTGCAGGACCCGTGGGATCAAGGTCTGCCACGTAAACCCCGCTCTCTATTCCCAGACGAGCTGCCACCTCAGGTGGAACGTTTGTGACCTTCATGCCCAGCTTCTGGGCGGTCTTCTCTCCACCGCTTCCAAAGACCATGCCAGACTCAACGTTGTCTGGCATTGTGCCAACCCTCATCTTTATTATCTTGGGCTTGCCGTTCCTTATCACCTTTATCTTCACCTTGGTGCCAGGTTTAGTGGCGGCAACGGTTATAGATAAATCACGTCCGTTCTTCACAGGTTTGCCATTGAACTCCACTATCACATCCTGAGGCTTCAGCCCGCCCTTCTCCGCAGGGCTGTCTTTCATCACCTCGGATATCAACGCTCCCTTCTTTCCAGGCACCTTCAGGGCCTTGGCCAAGGCATCGGTTAGAGGCTGAACTGTAACCCCAAGCCATCCACGAACCACCTTGCCCTTGGTCTTTAGCTGTGGCAGCAGGGTCTTCACCATGTTTATGGGTATGGCAAAGCCTATGCCCTGGGCCCTCGCTATTATGGCGGTGTTTATGCCAACTACCTGCCCTTCCATATTCACAAGGGGACCACCACTGTTACCCGGGTTTATGGAGGCGTCAGTCTGTATGAAGTTGTCGTAGGGTCCCTCTCCTATCACCCTGCCTTTGGCGCTCACTATTCCCGCTGTTACTGTGTAGCTGAGGCCAAAGGGATTGCCTATGGCAAGCACCCACTCTCCTATCTGTAGCTTGTCAGAATCCCCCAATTGAGCCACGTGAAGCTCTTTGCCTTTTGGATCTATCTTTATGAGGGCAACGTCGGTCTTGGGATCCTTCCCCACCACCTTGGCGGTGTAGGTGGTGCCATCAAAGAGTTTCACCTTTATCTCGCTGGCCTTCTCAACAACATGGTTGTTTGTGAGTATGTAGCCATCCTTGTCTATTATGAAGCCTGATCCCAAGCTCCTCTTCTTAAACTTTCTGGGTGCGTTGAAGAAACGGCCAAAGGGGTTGTTCTCTCCAAAGAACCATTTGAATATGTCGTCGTGGGGAAAGGGCATAGCAGGGGTCTCAACGATCTGGGTGGTGTAAACATTAACCACTGTGGGATTCATCTTCTTTGCTATGGGCACAAAGTCTGGCAGTGTGGCCCAGGCATTAACAGCCACTGATAGCATCAAAGCAACTGCTATTGCACAGGCAAATGGCTTAGCGAGACATCTCTCATTGGAACGAAACGGCGACTTGCACATTGCGGATCCTCCTCTTCTAATTGATTTTGTGAAAACATTATAGGCTTGGTCTTTACGAATACAAGGGGAAGGAACTACACATCTATCTTGGGCAGGTACTCCTCAGGCTCTACTTCAGGAAAATCATCAAGGTTTTTGGTGAAAGCAGCCTCAAGGTAAGAGTTCACCCATTTGAAGATGTTGTTCTTTCTTATACTCTCCCTTAAACGTCTCATGCGCTTTGCCCTTTCAGGATAGGGCATGTGAAAAGCAGCGTGTATGGCGTTGGCTACCCCTTCAATGTCGTAAGGATTCACAATCAAAGAGTGCTTGTGCAATTGGGCTGCTGCCCCTGCAAATTCGCTTAAGATCAGCACCCCTCTCTCATCAACGTCACAGGCACAAAACTCTTTGCACACCAGATTCATACCGTCCTTTAGAGGCGTAACCAAAGCTATCTCAGAGGCCCGGTAGTAGGCGAGAAGCTCGTCCCTTTCTAAGGTGCGATAGAGGTAGTGTATGGGCACCCATCCGGAACCGGTAAACTGGCCGTTTATCTCTCCTACAAGTCGCTCTATCTCTCCTTTAAGCTCCTGGTACTCTTTCACCTCTTCGCGGCTCGGCACCACAACCTGAACCAGAGTTATATTACCCCTCAGGTCGGGGAATCTCTGCAAAGCGTCTCTGAATGCCTCAAGGCGCTCAGGTATGCCCTTGGTGTAGTCAAGCCTGTCAATTCCCAGTATGATCTGTTTGTTGGGAAGATTCTCGTGGATGTACCACGCCCAGTCTGCCACTTTCTTTGAGGAAGCCTGAGAGGAGAAAGCATCAAAGTCTATGCTGATGGGAAAACTGCCCACCAGAACCTCTCTTTTCCCAACCTTGAGGTTCACAAGAGGTCCTCTTCCCTGAACCTTAACATCAACATTTCTGAAGAGATGGTTCACACAGCTCAAGAAGTTGCGCCTATCTCTAAGGGTCTGAAACCCAATCAGCTGGTACTCAAGCATGGCCTTCAACACCTGGGCTCTCCAGGGGAGCTTCAGGAATATGTCTAAGGGGGGGAAGGGAATATGGAGGAAGAAGCCTATGCTTCTCTCAACTCCCAGCTCTTTCAGGTAGGTGGCAAGGTGTATGAGGTGGTAGTCGTGTACCCATAGGTAGTCTTTGGGTCGGCTTATCTCCTTAAGCTGTTGGGCAAACTTCTTGTTAACCTCAAGGTACCTGTACCAGTAACGAGGGATGAACTTACACCTCGTCTGTAGATCGTGAAATAGCGGCCATACAACCTCGTTGGAGAATCCGTAGTAGAAGTCTCTAACCTCTTCTGGAGTTAGAAGAACCGGGTGAAGATGGTATCCAGAAGAGGCAAACTGGGTTGATAAGAGCTCTGATATCCTCTCCTGATCCGGTTGCTCAGGTATCCCAGGCCAACCCATCCACACCCCTCCTCGGTTCTTGAGAACAGGGGATAGGGCCGTCACAAGTCCCCCGGAACCAGGAACCATCTGCCACTTCCCCTCCACCTTTTTGAAGGTCACAGGGAGCCTGTTGGAGACCACAACTAAACGCCTTCTTGAACTCTCTCTATCCAAAGGGCCTCTCCCATTTCATTATTCAAGGTGCATTATCCACTTATCAAGAAACCAGATCAACTCCTCAGGTGGAACCAGCCACCCGTGCGCCTTGGTCTCCCTCCAATCCTTTCTCACAAGCAGCCCTATGCCTTTTCCATTGATGGCCACAAAAGCATCTTCATCGGTGATATCATCCCCAAGGTATGCCGCAGGCACCTCCCCCTCTTCAGCCAGAACATCCCTGACTACGTCCCCCTTGGTTCTACCTTTCACCCTGAGCTCCATACCGCCGTCAAAGGGCAGAACCTCAACCAACCCGCTTTGCGAGAGCTCTTTGAACCTCTCTGTCGTGGCTATACAGAAGGTCTCCTGCTCCTCTTTGGTACGTCCCCTCCAATGG
>JALWSI010000244.1 GCA_027080315.1 bacterium
GTTCCTATCTTACCGTGGCAGGTGGCCATTCAAAGGCAGTGATTCTTTACAGCAAAGACGGCAAGCCTGTGCTTTCTCCCCACTACGGAGACCAGAACGATCCCCAGAGACCTGCCAGCGCTAAGAACCTTCCCGGTGGTGGGCCTAAACAGGCCCAAGAAGGTGAAGAACCCCCTTCTCTTTTGGGAGAGTCTCCCAGTGCTGAGAAGGGAACAGAGAAGAGCCTTCATGTAACGGGAGAGGAGAATAGAAGCCCTGAGTACAACGAGGCCCTCCGTGATCCAGAGGAGAGCGAAGAGGCTAGAGTGGAACAGCGTAGTCAGGCTATGAATCCCAATCCCATACTCCTAAAAGGGGAGGACTCCCAGAAAGGAGCCCCTCCCCTTTCTTCCCTTGGGATAGGGAAAGTGTTTGACCTGTTGGTGTGATCTTTGAGGGGGAGAGGATACTCTCCCCCCAATCCTCTACTTGCCCACGCAGAACTTTGAGAAGATGGAGTCCAGAAGGTCGGCAGTGAATCGCTCTCCTGTTATCTCATCTATGGCATCAATGGCTTCGTTCAGATCTGAAGAGACCAAGTCCAAGGGCAGTTCTTTATTTATGCTATCTATTGCCCTTTCAAGGGCAATGAGGGCCCTTTGAAGACACTCCTTGTGGCGCAGGTTGGTTAGCATAACTCCTTGAAGATCCTTCTCTGGTCTCTCCTTCAAGATAGCAGTTCTTATGGCCTCTTTGAGTTCAGGCAGACCCTCTCCTGTTAGGGCAGAGACCTGGACCACCTTTGTGTTGGGAAAGAGCCTTTCTGCGTCTTTAACCCTTGTCTTCTGAGGCAGATCGCATTTGTTTAAGGCCACCAAGAGCCTGTGTTGGTGTGGCTTTGCGAGCTTTGCTACCATCTCATCCTCTCTGCCAAGGGGCCCTGATGAGTCCAACACCATCACCACAAGGTGGGACCTCTCCATCTCCCTTAGGGTGCGGTTCATGCCAAGTTTTTCAACCTGATCCTTTGGTTCCCTGAGCCCTGCAGTGTCTTTCAATAGGACTGTCACCCCGCTCAGTTCTACCCTCTCTTCAACCACGTCTCTTGTGGTGCCGGGGATAGGAGTCACAATTGAACGATCTTTTCGGGTCAAAGCGTTTAGAAGGCTTGATTTGCCCACGTTGGGCCTGCCGGCAAGGGCCACAGAGGCGCCTTTCACAAGCACCTCTCCTAATTCAAAGCCATCAACCATCTCTTCAAGATGCTCTTTTGTGGACCTTAGCCTTTGAGTGAGCTCTGGAGGTGATGCTGTCTCCAATCCCTCTT
The DNA here is from genome assembly GCA_027080315.1 of bacterium. GTDB lineage: Bacteria > Thermosulfidibacterota > Thermosulfidibacteria > Thermosulfidibacterales > JALWSI01 > JALWSI01. The sequence continues at coordinate 1,307 of JALWSI010000244.1, forward strand.
CTGGGAAGTCCATTGCAGCCTCAATCTCTGTGAGGGCTTCAAAGAGCTCCCTTTTAGCCAGAGATAGCCTCTTTGATAGCTCTCCCCTTACTTCTGCCATGGCCAGGGATCGTCCCTGGTGGGAGGTTGAGGTGATGAGGCTCAGCACCCCTTCTGCCTGGGTTAGGTCCAGCTTTCCGTTCAAGAAGGCTCTACGGGTGAACTCTCCTGGCTCTGCCACCCGTGCTCCCGCTTCAACCAGAGTATCAATGATCTCTTCCATAATACTGGGATTTCCATGGCAGTAGATCTCAACCATGTTCTCCCCTGTGTAGCTGTGGGGCTCTTTGAAGGGGGCGAATAGAACCTCGTCAACCACCTTTCCTTCCCTGTTCACAAAGAGGGCAAGCTGGAGTCTTTGGTGCTCAATAGCCCCTTCATCAATGGGAGATAGGTTTCTCTTTTTCAATGAGGGCAGAACAATCCTGAAGGCATCATCTCCAGATACCCGTATCACCCCAATGGCGCTCTCTGCCATGTAGGTTGCCGGAGCAGCGATTGTCTCTCTCATGGTGTGGCGATACTACCTTTCAAAATAGTTTGTGAAAACCGGTTGATCCTGCAAGGGGCGCCGTGGCATATAGGGTCCACTTCAAAGAGAGGAGAGGAGGTCAATATGCGGAAGGCCTTGGTAATATTGGCTGTTGCTATGGTGGCGTTAAGCGGCAGTAGGGTGACCTTTGCCAAGAAGAAGGTGGAGAAGAAGGCAAAGGGAGAGGTGGTGAAGGCCCAGGAGCTTGAGAAGAAGGCTCAGGAATACTGGAACCACAAGGTAAAGAGAGAGTACTACAAGATGTACGACTTTGAGTGTCCAGAGGTGCGTAAGAAGCTCACAAGAGACGAGTATGCACAGACCTTTGGACGGATTGTTATGCTTTCAACAGCCAAGGTGGAGAAGGTTGAGAAGGCTGAAGATAACAAGGCCAAGGTGGTTGTTAACCTACAAGGGGTGATAGTGCCTGCTGCTAAAAAGTTCACCCTGCCTGTGAGGGATCCCTGGAGATTTGACAACAACACCTGGTGTCACGAGTTCCCTACAGCAAAAAAACCTGCTCAGCTTCCCCCCTCAATGATGGGCACTTTGCCTCCCCCCAGCGAGCCCACAGTGCCCACGTTGAAGGGTGGGGGAAAATGAGGCTTAGTTAAATACTCCTTCTGTCTTCCACCACCTTCTGTTTCCCTTTTGATGCCGTTATTGAGCCTGACTCTACGAGG
>JALWSI010000245.1 GCA_027080315.1 bacterium
TCAAGAGCAACTGTGGCCTTGAACTTCGCCGAATATCTCCTACGACCCATAGCAGACCCTCCTTTGGCTCTACCTTAGCATACTGTCTCATTTTTGGGGTCCACTATAAAACTCCATCCACAGATCTTCGTTTATGGGAAAGCCTTTTTTGTGAGCAAGGTTAACCAGGTCAACCATGGTCATACCTTCAACAGCCTCACCCTTGCCCAACATATAGTAAAAGAGCAGCCTGCCCAAAACATCCTGGAGTTTAAGATATCTATAGGCAATCTGATCCAAGAGATAGAGACCTTCCTTTTCTAAGGAGAGCCTTTCCACCTCACGGCCACTTAAGGGGAAAAGATCTCTCAGCGTCCCAAAGTCGCTCTTCAAAATGGTAAGATGCCTCTCTGCCTCCTGCCAATATGCTCTATGACGTAAAAGAAGGGCCTCTTTCGTCATATCTCAACGCCCTCTTCCAAGGCTATTCTCTCCACAGGGCTCCTTGGCTCATCAACCACCAAGAGAGCTATCTTTCTCTCTCCAAGTCTCTTGCACAGCTCAACAAAGATCCTCTTTCTCGCGTTAAACCTCTCTTCTGTAGAAAAGGAACGGGAGACTTTGACCAAAATATCTATATCTCCCCCCTTTTTTGAAAGATCAGCCCTGCTTCCAAAGATGAAGACCCGCGCGTCGTCTCCTAAAACACTTCGCACTGCCTCTTTTATCTCCATCATCTGGCGCTCTGTTAACCTTACCATTCAAGCAACACCCCGAAGCTTGGTGATAAGTGCCCTTATGGCTCTAACATACACCTCCTTTATTCTCTCAAAGATCTCTCTGGAGGTCTTCTCATCGTAGATGTGAGAGCTTCTGTTTCTATCATCAAGCATATCAAGCAGAAGCTCATCATCCTCTATCAAAGCATGCCTAAAGGCCTTCTTCACACACTCACGGGGTGAGTGACACTCAATCTTATTGTACTCTAAAACCACCTTCAGAGTCTTCCACAAAAGCTCAACGGTGAACTCAAAACGCTGGATCGCCCCATCCCTGTCAAGATCATCAACTGCAATGGCCACAGCCTCCTCAAGCCTTTCACAGGCCCGGTTCAGCCTCTTTATGGCAAGTTCAACCTCTACCTTTTTCATAGATCACCATTCCCGTATCTTCCACCACGCTCTTGAACTCAGGATCAACCTTATCGGCAAATAGCAGGTCCACGGTGTAGATGCCTGCCAGCAGGTCTATCTCTTCTCTCAACTTGCGAGATTCCCTGTGCGACAGATCCCTACCCCCATAAACGAAAAAGTCTATGTCGTAGCCAGACCTTTTCGCTCTTCCTGAAGCAAGAGATCCAAACAGGAGTATTCTATTAGGGTCAAGTCTTTCGACTAAAAGCTCTCTTAATTTATCAATCCTCTCTTTTACCGTAGCCTGAACCTCACCTTCCGTACCTGTCTTCAAACCTTTCAATGTCGTCCTCACCTACGTAATCCCCAACCTGCACCTCTATTATCTCAAGGGGTTCATCGGTGGTGTTGGCGAGTCTGTGGATCACCCCTTTGGGCACATAGGCAGACTGATTGGGCCTTAAGACCATCTCATCCTCCCCTACAGTAACCAAAGCCTCTCCCTTAACAACCACCCAATGTTCAGAGCGATGTCTGTGCCTCTGCAGGCTCAGGGTCTCCCCCGGCTTCACCACCACCTTCTTCACCTTGTAGCCCTCGCTCTCTTTAAGAACGGTGTAGCTGCCCCATGGCCTGAAGACCGTAGGGTTCTCCTCCGCCTCTTGGCGACCCTGAGCAGTAAGGGCATCAACCACCTCTCTAACCTGCTGGCTCTCGCCCCTGGGGGCAACAAAGACGGCATCCTCTGTCTCAACCACTATTGAATCCTTAAGCCCCACAGCCACCAGCAATCTATCCTTTGAAAGCACAAGGGAGTTCTTTGTGCTCAGGGTCAAGACATCTCCCTGGGTCACATTACCATTCTGATCCTTAACGAGCACCTCAAAAAGGGAGTCCCACGAGCCCACATCGCTCCAGTAGACCTCAAAGGGCAGGGTAACGATGCGTGAGGATCTCTCCATCACCGCATAGTCTATTGATATGGAAGGCAGCTCAGAAAAAGCCTCAAGCATCTCTTCATAACCCTTGAGCATCAACTCTCCCACAGAGGGAAGATGACGGCTCAATTCTTGGGTTATGGTACCAATAGTGAAGGCAAACATGCCAGAGTTCCAAAGAAACCTGCCAGAGCTCAGATACTCTCGAGCCGTGGCCTCATCAGGCTTCTCAGTAAACCTCTCAACCTTGTAAAACCCCTCCTCTAAAGCATCTCCCAACTCAATATAGCCATATCCAGTCTCAGGCCTTGTGGGTGGGATGCCCAGGGTGACTATGTGTCCCCTACGGGCCATAGACTCAATGGAAGACATCACCTTGGCTAAGGCATCAGGAGGCGAGATCTTGTGATCAGAAGGGGAGACGAAGAGAACCTCTTCGTCAGAACACCCAAGAATATAACGACAATACGCAGCGCCAAGGGCTATGGCAGGAGCGGTATTCTTGGCCACAGGCTCCAATACGGCATGGGATATCCCCAGGCCCTCTAACTCATTCATCACCTGAAACCTATAGTCCTTGTTGGTGAGTACAATAATGTCCTCTGGTTTAACAGATTGAAGAAGCCTCTGAGCAGTTTCACGCAGCAGGGACAATTCGCCAAATCTAAGGAACTGCTTTGGAAATCTCCGCCTGCTGAGAGGCCACAACCTGGTACCAAAACCACCTGTCAATAAGAGAACCTTCATTCAACCATCTCCATCAAAACCAGAATTATCTGGGCAAAATCCCCAAAAGCCACCTCTCTACCTTGACCCCTTTATGATCACGGAGAAACGTCAGAAACGGCCAAGCTTTTTAGAAATCCTTATTCGTAACCACCCAACCTCTTTCCTTCCAGAAACAGAACACAACCCTTTCAAGAGATAGGGCCTTACAGCCTTCGGCCCCCTGGAGTGTGAACCACTCCCTTGAGGCTCTTCTCTGATATGTATGTTCAGTTAATGAACATACCCACCAGATATTGTCAATATACAAACTGGTTAATACTACATACAGAAAAGGATGTGAACACGATTTTGGTAACCCAGCATGAAAAAGATAGGATTTTTAAACAGGGCATCAATAGGTGCTAAGGTCAGAGAAGATGTCCCCAGCATTGGGCGGGAAAACTTGTCAGTCAAAGACCTGCTTTTCCCTTACACCCTCTGTGAATCTCGCTTTTGGGAGTAAAATTACTCCTCACCCACCTCCCGCTGATACCCTTTCTCTCTTCCCCAATACCCCCAAAGGGCCAAAGCAACTCCCGCCACAATGGCGCTATCAGCAAGGTTAAAGGCAGGCCAATGGTAGGCGCCAATGTGAAGATCAATAAAATCAATAACCCGATGGTAGATAAGACGATCAATCAGGTTACCAACCCCGCCGCCAAGCACAAGACCCAACCCCACGCGAGATAGTGTGTTGCTTAGAGGAAGCTTTCTGAGCAACTGAAAGATAACCACAAGGGCTACCAAGGAGGCTATCAGGAAGACGGTTCCCGACCTGCTGCCCACGTGCATCCCAAAGGCCCCTCCTGGATTCCTCACCTGGGTTAGATTGAGAAACTTTGAGAGCACCAAGGTGGTCTCTGTTGAGAGATTGTGCACAACCCACACCTTGGCCATGCGATCAAGAACAAAGACCACCCCGGCCAGAATCAGAGGGATACCCCACCGCCTCACTGAACCACCTTGAGACATCTGCTGCATATGGTGGGATGCTGAGGGTTCTCTCCCACGGTGGTGGAGTAAACCCAGCAGCGCTCGCACTTCTCGCCTGGAGCCTTCTCAACGGTTATAGAAAGACCTGGCACTTCCTCAGAGACATAGATTCCCTTGCCCTCTTTAGAATACTCCACCACAGAGACGATGAAGAACTCCCTCAACACCTCAGGAGAGAATCCCGCCAGCATGGCCTCAACCTTATCCCCTCCAAAGATGGTCACCTTGGCATCAAAGGGGTGTCCAATAACACCGTTACGACGAGCCTCTTCCAATGCCTTGGTGATCTCCTGCCTAAGTTGAAACAGCCTGTTCCACCTCTCTTCAAGCTCATCGTCGTGGGGCATCTCATCAAAAAGAGGAAAACGAGATAGGTGCACGCTCTCCTCTTTCTCCCCTGGAATAAAGTCCCACGCCTCTTCTGCCGTGAAGACCAGAATGGGAGATAGCATGGTCACAATGCCCTTAAGCATGGGGAGAAGAGCCGTCTGAACCGACCTTCTCTCTTTTGAATCCTTGCCGCAGATATACAACCTCTCTTTAACCACATCCAAGTAGATGGAAGATAGGTCAATGGTGCAGAACCTGTGAAGCACGGTGAAGGCCTTGTGGAACCTGTAGCTGTCGTAGGAGTCCACCACCTCTTTAACCACCCTGCGGAAACGACAGAGGATCCAGCGATCCATCTCAAGCATCTCGTCCCAAGAGAGAGTGTCTTTTGCAGGATCAAAATCGTAGAGGTTGCCCAGAAGGAACCTTATGGTGTTTCTCACCTTGCGGTACGAGTCCACCAGCCCCTTAAGAATGTTCTGCGATATCCTAACATCGTCGCTATAGTCCTCTGCAGCCACCCACAGCCTCAAAATGTCTGCCCCGTACTTCTGGATTATCTCCTGAGGCGAGATGATGTTACCCAGGCTCTTGGACATCTTCTTGCCTTCGCCATCCACCACGAAGCCGTGGGTGAGCACCTCACGGTATGGAGCAGCGTTGTGGGTGGCAACAGAGGCGATAAGGGAGCTCTGGAACCATCCCCTGTGCTGATCGCTTCCCTCAAGGTACATGTCGCAGGGCCACTTCAGCCCTTCACGGGCCTTGAGCACAGCGGTCTGGCTCACCCCTGAATCAAACCAGACATCAAGTATGTCGGTGCCTTTTCTAAAGCGTTTATGCCCACAAGAGGGACAGGAGAAGTCAGGTGGAATGATCTCCTCTTCCTTTGCAGTGAACCACACATCGGCCCCGTGCTCCTCAACAAGACGGGCCACCCTCTCAAACAGCTGGCTATCGTAAATGGCAGAGCCGCATTTCTCGCAGTAGAGCACCGTTATGGGCACCCCCCACGCCCTCTGGCGCGAGATGCACCAGTCGGGCCTCTGGGCCACCATCTCTCTTATCCTTATGCGACCCCAAGAGGGTATCCATTGCACCGAGTCTATGGCTTCAAGGCACCTTTCCCGAAGCCTGTTGTTGTCCATGCAGATGAACCACTGGGGAGTGGCCCTGAAGATCACCGGCTCTTTGCATCTCCAGCAATGGGGGTAAGAGTGGGAGATAGGCTCCTCTTTGATGAGATACCCCAATTCATCAAGAAGAGCCGTCACCTTGGGATTTGCATCCCAAACCACCTCGCCCTTGAAGTGGGTCACACTGTCATCAAGGCGGCCCTGGTCGTCCACAGGATTGTAAACCTCTAAGCCGTACTGAAGCCCGCTGATGTAGTCTTCAAGACCGTGTCCGGGAGCTGTGTGGACGCAGCCGCTTCCCTGAACCAAGGTCACGTAGTCGGCAAGAATCACCATACCCTCTCGGGGCTCAAAGGGATGTCTATACCTCTGCCTCTCAAGCTCACTTCCCTTGACTGTGGCCACAACCTCCCATTCAGAGAGGCCAGCGACGGCCATCACCTCGTCAATAAGGCCCTCTGCCATGATCCAGACCTCTTCCTCGCCCCTGTGATTCACCTTTACAGCGGCGTAGGTGTACTGTGGATGCACGGCAATGGCCAAGTTGGCGGGTAGGGTCCACGGGGTGGTGGTCCATATCACGAAGTAGGTTGCAATCCCCTCTACTCCTGGAAAGACCTGACCCAAATCACCCTCTGCCGGGAATTTAACATAGATGGAAGGAGATGTATGATCCGCATACTCCACCTCTGCCTCTGCAAGGGCGGTTTCGCATTGAATGCACCAATAAACGGGCTTCAGCCCCTCTTCCACAAGGCCTTCCTCAAAACACCTGCCGAGCTCTCTAACTATGCAGGCCTCATAGGCATAGTCCATGGTGATGTAGGGGTTCTCCCAGTCTCCCACCACTCCCAAACGCTTAAACTCTTCTCTTTGGACCCTTATGAACTTGTTGGCGTAGTCACGGCACAAACGGCGAATCTCTGCCTTTGAGAGCTCTCTCTTCTTGGGACCAAGCTCCTTCTCTACCTGATGCTCAATGGGCAGGCCGTGGCAGTCCCACCCAGGAACGTAGTTGATGTCGTATCCTTCTAACACCTTGAAACGGTTAATGATATCCTTCAAAACCTTGTTCAGGGCATGGCCCATGTGGATGTGGCCATTGGCGTAGGGAGGTCCATCGTGAAGCACCCAAAGGGGAGAGCCCTTTCTGGCTTCGCGTATTCGCCAGTACAACCCCTTCTCTTCCCAGCGCTTCAGAATCTCCGGCTCTCTCTGACTCAGCCGAGCCTTCATGGGAAACTCGGTTTTTGGAAGATTGAGGGTATCTTTGTAGTCCATATCAGTCTCTCCTCCTTAAAATGCGGCCCTGCCTCGGCGCGAAAACCAACGGTGAGGTGGCCTGTGGATGGGCGCCCTTTAACACCGCTTATCGAAGGGTGTCAAGGTAACGCAGGCTCTTCACGAGATCTTCAAGGGTATGGGCCTCAATGGTGAAGACCGTTGAGGGATCAAGGTGTTCATTTGCCCACTCTATGCACTCTCTCACAGGAGCCGTTCCTGAACCAAGGGCATGGTGATCGTCGTTTTTGCCTTTATTGTCATGTATGTGGAACTCAAATATCCACCCGCCAAGGGCCTCAAGCCACTCAATGAGAGGCTCTCTTCCAAACACATTGTAGTGCCCCACATCAAAACAGCACCCCACCCGAGGATGGTCCGTCTTCTCCAAAAGGCCCACCAAAACCTGGGGTGACTTATCAAAAACGTTCTCTACCGCCACCTTCACATTGAAGCTGAAAGAGTCAATAAAGACGTTCAGCGCCTCAGAAGCCCGCTCCTGCCAGTCCTGCACGTGCTCTCCGTAGAAGCACCTGTTGTAACCAGGGTGCACCACCACCACCTTTGGGGCAACAAGCTCAATCAAGGGAACCAGTTGCAACCAGCGATCTATGCTTGCCTTTCGTATCCAAGGATCAGCGCTGCCTGGACTCAGGTCCATGAAGGGAGCATGGATGGTGAAAGGGATCTCACGCTTCACCATGGGCAGCAAGAACCTCTCTAACCGCGCAGGAGAGGTTCTATCCATCTCCTCTGCAGAGATATAAAGCTCAACCCCTACATCTGCCACCTCTATCCGCTCAAGGGTATAGTCGTAGTTAGAGGTTAGGTACCACCACGGCACGTGAACGTGCAGGTTCATCCTCATAGCTTAAGCCTCCTAAAAGCGAGAAGGCGAGGCTAAAAGCCTCCCTCCTCTCCAGTATCCGCCAATCCCCCAAGGGGAGGCATGTAAGGAGATCCCATCTTGGTCTCCTGGGCAGGAGTGATCTCGTCGGAGATCTCCAAGGCCAGCTTTGTGCCCATAAGGTTTATGGCCTCTCCAAGAGAGACCTTTCGGTTAAGCTCCACACTTGACTCCCTTTCACCCTTCAAGATGAACTTAGGCACACCCATCGCCTTACCGGGAGAGTCTCCTCTCTTCTCCTCTGAAGGCCAGACCGGTTCCAGAAAGCGCATCATCGCATCCAACCTGTAGCCAGAGGGAGTCTCAGATAGCTGCAAGCGGTGAAACAGCACCAAAGTATCAGCCCCGCTCAGGGCAATGGCCTTGAGGGTCTGGGGAGAGCCGTCAAAATACTCCACCTGCGGCAGATAGACCACATTAAGCTCTTGCTCAAAGTTTATGGTCTCTTCCATCTTGCCAAGCAGTTTCCATTCCACCTCTGTGGGTTTATGGTCGGTTAACAGCATAAGGCTGTAGGTGTGGGGCAGCCTTATGGGATCCATTCTCTTAACATTCATAGAAGGTGCGCATCCACCCAACATGAAAAGCAGCAATGGAACCGCCAGTTTTTGAAGCCTCTTCATGATTCTCCTCCTTTTAACCTTCGGGTGTGTAAAATATGGGGCGTAGAAAGAGAGATTACAAGGGCAAAGTTAGCCAAAGCAAACTTGCCTCTTCAAGCCCAAAGCCTACATTTAGCCAAAACCCAACAACAAGGAGAGGAAAGGATGAGAAGCAACACAAAGTACATTGTGATTCTGGGAGACGGAATGGCCGACAGGCCTTTGAAAGAGCTTGAGGGGAGAACACCTCTTGAAGCGGCCAACATCCCCCACATGGATAAACTCGCCCAAGAGGGCACCTGTTGCTGGGTCAAGACCGTGCCAGCTGGAATGCCTCCTGGCAGTGACGTGGCAAATCTGTCGGTGATGGGCTACGACCCTGAAAAATTCTACACTGGAAGAGCCCCCATTGAGGCTGCCAGCATGGGGGTGGAGCTTGGTGAGAAAGATATAGCCTTCAGGTGCAACCTGGTCACCATTGAGAACGGGGTGATGAAGGACTACAGCGCCGGTCACATCAGCAACGAAGAGGCTGCGCAGATCATTGAGAGCCTGCAAAATGAGCTGGGAGACGAGAGGTTCTCCTTCTACCCTGGGGTCAGCTATCGCCACCTCATGGTGTGGCGTGGGGGTCCAAAAGAGATGGAGTGCACACCACCCCACGACATCTCGGATCAAGAGGTGGAAAGCCACCTGCCACGGGGAGAGGGAAGCCAGGAGCTGAGAGATCTTATGGAGAAAGCCAAAGAGATCCTGGCCAATCATCCTGTGAACAAGGCGAGAATAGCAAAAGGCAAGAACCCCGCAAACTCGGTCTGGTTCTGGGGTCAGGGCCCCCGTCCGTGGCTGCCTGCGTTTCAAGAGAGATTCGGTTTAAGTGGAGGGGTGATCTCTGCGGTGGATCTGGTGAAAGGGATAGGGGTTTTGGCAGGCCTAACCCCCATATCTGTGCCCGGTGCCACGGGGTACATTGACACCAACTACCAAGGCAAGGTTGAGGCCGCCATTGAGCTCTTAAAAGAGCATCAGTTCGTGTACATCCACATAGAGGCCCCAGACGAGGCCGGCCATCAGGGAAGCGTAGAGACCAAGATAAGGGCCATTGAGGATGTGGATTCCAAGGTGGTGGCGCCATTGGTAAAGTGGGCAGAACGATGCGACCAGAGGGTGCGCATTCTCCTCACCCCCGATCATCCCACCCCCATTGAGATAAAGACCCACTCTGCAGATCCCGTTCCCTTCGTAATATGGGACAACCAGAGACAAGAAAAAGGGGTACAAGCCTACAATGAAAGGGCCTTTGAGCCGTTAAAACCCTACACCTTAGAGCCGGGGTTCAAGGTGATGTATCTGCTCACCCAAAAGATCTGCACCCATTGTAGCGAGGGGTGTGGAGGGTGAAGGGTAAGGACTGAGTAAGGAGTCAGGGATCAAAGGTCAGTAGGCAGTAGTCAGAGGATTCTTGAAACTTAAAACTTGCAACTTAAAACTTCTACTAAACCCAACAAACCCAATGAACCAGATAGACGAGACAGGACGAGATAGACCAGATGAACCAGATGGACCAGACCGACCAGAAGATTGACGATATCGCCAAAGAGTCATACTATTGGTATTACCCTAAGGTGGGAGGATGGTGATGGGTGCAGTGAAGGTGGCCATAACCATGGATGAGGATCTTTTTAGAAAGGTGGATCTCCTTGTGAAGAAGGGGGTCTTCTCCAGCCGAAGCGGCTTAATAAGAGAAGCATTAAAGGAGAAACTGGATAGGATAAGAATGGAGAGTCTGGCAGTAGAGTGTGCTAAACTGGACCCAGACTTTGAGAAGGCCCTGGCAGAGGAAGGATTCTCAACGGAGGTTGACAGGTGGCCTCAATATTGAGGGGAGAGATTAGGTGGGCAGACCTTAATCCCGTAAAGGGTCGTGAGCAGGGAGGGGCCAGACCGGTAGTGATAATAAGCCATGATGTTTTCAACGAGCGGTCGGGCACAGTCATCGCCATGGCCATAACCAGTAAGCCTCAGAAGGCCGGCTATCCATTAACCCTACCGCTGGAGGATGTGGGTCTTCCTAAACCTTCGTGGGTGAAGATAAGTC
>JALWSI010000246.1 GCA_027080315.1 bacterium
GATAGGAACCAACCCGTTGAATATCCAAGGTTATCTCTTCATTGACAACAATTCCTCCCTTGGCCCTGGCCTCGGCCTCAAACCGACGGATGTTAGCAAGCTCGTGGGGGATAACCTTAAGCGCCGAGGTGCTGGCAGGGGCAGATCCCGCGATCCCAGGCTCTCCGGGATCAAGCTTGAAACCTATTGTTGGATTGTTCAACACCCTGCCCACATCCACCGCTCTTCACCTCCGTCTCCTAAGCTCTACTCCAGGTTATCGGCACGCCCCCCTTGGGCTTTAGGGAAAAGAGGACTACTTGAAGACGGGAAGACCGTAGAAGTCAACTCCGTCTGTATCTCTCACCTCAACCTCAAAGATCTCCCCAACAGGAGCATCCTCCTCAAGATGAACCACCCCGTCTATCTCAGGGGCCTGGATCTCAACCCTGCCCACCTTTGGTCCCTCGGCAAGGCAGGCCATGCGCTCTCCCACAAGGCCCATATTGGACTGCCAGTGTATCTCCTCTGCCAATGAAAGTATCTCTTCAACCCTCTCCCTCACCACCTCCTCTGGCAGAGGCTCAAGGTGAGAAGCAGGGGTGCCCTCTTGAGGTGAGTATCCAAAGCAGGTGAGCCTCCAAGGAGGATGCTCTTTAAGAAAGCTGCAAAGCCTCTCAAAGGCCTCCTCTGTCTCAGCGGGGAATCCCACAAGAACCGTGGTGCGAAGGGCAATGTTTGCAGGCTCAATAAGCTCAACAGCCCTCTCCACAGCCTCCGCCCCTCCTCTTCTCCCCATGGCTTCAAGCACCGAGTGATCAACGTGCTGGATGGGCATCTCAAGGTAAGGAAGAAGGTGTTTACCCTGCCCTATCCTCTCAATGAGCTCACCAGAGAGACCAGCGGGATGAAGGTAAAGCAACCTAATCCAGAACTCCCCAGGCAAAGCATCAAGCTCATCAATTAGGGATAGCAACCCCTCCTCTCCAGTATCTACGCCCCAAGAGGTGGTGTCCTGGGCAATGAGATTGATCTCCTTCACCCCTGCAGCCAACATGAGACTGGCCTCTTCAATAACCTCTTGTTTGGATCTGCTGCGCAGATCTCCCCTTATTAAAGGTATGGAGCAGTAGGCACACCGGTTGTTGCACCCCTCTGAAAGCTTTAGATAGGCGTAGGGAGCAGGGGTAAGTCTGCGGGATTCCCAGCATTTCAGGGCAAGGGGCGCCCCTTTTTTGAGAAAAACCCCTTCTTCATGGTGAAGAAGGATCTCCCCTATCCGGTGCTCCTCACCCAACCCCACCCATGTCTTCACCTCTGGAATCTCCCTCGCCAGCTCCTCGCCAAACCTCTCAACGAGACATCCCACAGCCACAACCCTGCGTCCCGTCTGGGAAAGGGAGAGAAACACCTCTATTGACTCTTCCTGGGCGTCCTGGATGAAGCCACAGGTGTTCACAACGATCACATCGGCCTTATCTGGAGAAGTTACCTTAAACCCGCAATCCTCCAGTAATCCCTCCATTATCTCAGTATCTACCTGGTTTTTTGGACAGCCAAGGGTGACAAAGCCCACCGATATGGATCTATCTTCTGGCATAGAAGGATCTCTTATCTTAGTGAAAGCCTTGCCTTCAACTCCGTGCTTGAGTGATCCTTGGGGTCTCCACAGACAACAACTCTGCCACCGTAAGACTTCACAACCTCAGCCTCTGGCACCGTCTCTGGGGTGTAATCGGTGCCTTTGGCCTGAATGTGGGGTTTCAACTCCCCTATCACTACATGGAGGGAGGGATCGTCAAAAATGAAGACCACGTCAACCATCTCTAAGGATGAGATGATCTCTGCACGCTCAAGCTCAGGAACCACAGGGGGCCTGCCCTTGTATCTCTCCACCGACAGATCGCTGTTCACCGCCACAACCAAGAGATCACCATGCTCTTTGGCAGCTCGTAGGTATCTAACATGTCCAACGTGCAGAATGTCAAAGCAACCATTGGCCAACACAACGGTTTTGCCCGCTGTTCTTGCCTTCTCAACCTCTCTTTTCACCTTCTCAAAAGGCGCTATCTTTTCAATACCCATACCTTTCCATCTCCATAAGATTCATCAAAGCTCCTCTTGCCATGAACCCTAAAAGAGCTTACCAACGAAACCCTGCCCCCACAATGGTGGAATCAAGGGATTTCAGTTTCGCTAAACCATGTTTGACCACAAAAGAAAAGGGTGGTATCCCATAAACACCATAGGAAGGGAGAGGAGGAAAGGGGAGATGGAGTTCTCTTTCAGCGAAGAACACAACCTCTTGAGAGACATGGTGAGAGAGTTCACCGAGAAGGAGCTTATCCCTCTGGCACCACAGCTGGACGAAAAGGAAGAGTTCCCTGTTGAGAACCTAAAAAAACTGGCAGAACTGGGGCTTATGGGTGTGGTTATTCCCGAGGAGTACGGGGGAAGCGGCATGGACTCCCTATCCTTGGTGGTTGCCCTTCAAGAGGTGGGAAGGGGCTGTGCTTCTACAGCCGTCACCATGAGCGTAACCAACATGGTGGCTCAAGGGATCAACGCCTTTGGCTC
>JALWSI010000247.1 GCA_027080315.1 bacterium
ACTCTCTCCGCCACATCCCTTCGGGTCATTATGGCAGCCCCAGAAAGCATATCCGTATCTGTAGGGCCCTCAGCCTTCCAGAACCCCATAGCCTTGAGAATCTCTCGCCTGTTCAACCACTTGGACATAAATCCTCTACGGCTCAGAATAAGATCAAGGCAGTAGTCCCAGGGAGTGGGAAGAGGAATAGGGGGCAGCAACATGCTCTTCCCTTCGTCCCACCAGAACTTAGGTCCGACCCCACCCACTGTTGAATCCTCAAGGGCATCCATCATTAACCTCAAAGAGCCGGGCAACACCAAGGTGTCGGGATTAAGGATGAGAATACGATCACCCCTTGATTCTTGAAAACCCTGCAGTAATGCACGGGAAAGTCCTTTATTCTCATTATTGAATATGAGCCTTACCGGAAGATGGCTCTCCTTAAGCTCACCTGCATCCCTTGAGGCATTGTCAACGATGATCACCTCTGAGCCAGGAGCATCCTTCAGCACAGACTCTGCAGCCCTCAAGGCGAGCCTTGCAGAGTTGTAGCTAACTATTAGGACCGATAAAGGGGGGGTTGACGGCATCAATGGAAGGGAAAGATTGGAGGAGGCTTTTTATCTCCCCTCTTCCCAGCGTTCTTGCGTACAGACTCAAGGATCTTGAAAAAGGGGTTCTCCTTCACCCTGTTGTTATTAACCCCTTCTGTGGGAGAAGACTCGGAACCACCCTTTTCTGAAGAGCTATTGGGGTTTTTTGAACCCTCTTTCCCCGCAGAGGTTTGGGCGTAAGAACCTTTATCTTCCTCAAAAACAAGCGTCTCTTTCTTGCCCCCCCTCTCTACAACAACCTCCTTAGAGGTTACGCTAACTACCTTGCAGCCATTTGCCTCTTCACCCTCCTTCAGAATCATCACCGGAGGATTCGCTCCCTTTATTGAGATCACAGCCTCTTTCAGGTCCCCAGCCATTATGATTCCCACAAGCTTTATGGCTCCATTAGCAACCACCTTTGACGAACTCTGCTTCTCGGGAGTGTACTTGCGTTCAGGAGAAAAGATGTTGTGTTCAACAATGTAGTCTCTGTTAAGATCCGTGCTATTGGAAACAGCCTTAGAGATAGAGGGTAAGAGAAGGACCACTAATCCCGCCATCGCCACAACGGATCTCGGGAACCTGATAATCACATCCCCTCCTCAAAAAGAGACCCCAAAGTCATACCCTCAGCCTATACCCAGCAGCCTGCAGGGGTTGTTCTGGGTAAGGTCTTCAAGAACCCCTGGCTTCAAAGGAAGCTCTTTTAACTCTCTCATTATCCTCACTCTGCTAACCAGAGGATAGTCCGAACCCAGAAGGGCCTTCTTTCTCACTGGACCGTTCAGATATCTGATTAGCTCCTCGGGATAGTGCTTTGGAGCCCATCCCGCCACGTTGATGTAAACGTTCTCATGCCTCATGGCCAGAGCCAAGGCCTCACCCACCCAGGGCCAACCAAAATGGGCGATTATCAAAGGCAGATCGGGAAAGTCCACCGCCACATCGTCCAAGTATATGGGACGGCAGCATCTCAAACGGGTTCCCTTGTGATACTGGGTGCCAGAGTGGAAGAGCACAGGTATAGAGAGCTTCTGGGCCATCTCATAAATAGGATACATGATGGGGTCGTTGGGTCGCACGTCGTGAAGGTGGGGCAAGATCTTCAGTCCCCTCAAGCCAAGCTCCTCCACCGCCCTGCGCAGCTCTTTTATGGCCATCTTCCCCTTTCTGGGGTCAATGCCAGCAAATCCAATTAGTCTGTCTGGATACTGCTTAACAGTATCGGCCACCAGCTCGTTGGGAAGCTTGTAGCCAATGGTGGTCTCTGCATCTATGGCAACCACCACCGACTGGGCCACCCCAGCCTTATCCATGTCCTCAATGGTCTCCTCCAAGGAAGGGGTGAGGTAATCACCAAATATCTCCCGATACATCTCAAGCATAAAATCGGGGAAACTACTAAACGCCTCCTTAGTCCAGAGCTGTGAATGGGTATCAACAACAACTCCCATCTCTACTCCCCCACAAGATGGACCACTATTCGCCTGGTTCTTGGCCTGTTGTCGCACTCAACAAAGACTATCTGCTGCCAGGTACCCAGCACAGGCGCCCCCTGGGAGAAGGGAAAAGAGAAAGAGGCTCCGTACAGGGCCGATCTTACATGGGAAAAACCGTTACCGTCTCCCCATGCCTTGTCGTGGGCGTAGGGGATGCCCCTTGGAGCCGTACGCTCCATAGCGTCCAGAAGGTCCTGAATAACCCCTGGCTCGTACTCAATGGTGGTAACAACCCCCGTTGAACCGGGCAAGATCACGCAGCCTATTCCATCCTTCAATCCAGAAGACTGGATAAACTCTCTAACCCGAGGGGTTATATCTATCACCTCTCCACAACCAGAGGTCTTTAGATCAAAGGTGTACTTTGCAACTGCCATATCTCCTCCTACATCAAGGAACTATCAAACCAGCATACCCCACCACCTGGGAATAGTCTCCCACAACATCCCCTGAGGTCATGTACCTTATCATCTCCCCTGAGGTACTACCCATGGCCTTAGCCGCTTCAATAATGGCAGCAGTGCCCATAACCCCGCACATTGATATGTTTCTATCTTGCACAACCTGGTAAAGCCCCCTGCCATCAAGTTGAAGTATGCGGTTTATGGCCTCTGTGTCCTTCTTAACCGCCACCTCTTGTGGCTCGTAGTGGCTCATATCGGTGGAGGAGATCATGAGTACCCCTTCTCTACCAGAGATCGCCTTCACCAAGGCCTGTGCCAGGTCCTCGCAGATTGAGTAGGGTCCTCCCATCACTGCAATGGGTACAATAGAAAACTCCTCCCTCGAATACTTCAAGAAGGGTAGCTGTACCTCAATTGAGTGTTCAGCCATGTGGGCGGTATGATCGGATTTGGCCATTGAAGACGCCTCAACGATGGTCTCTGCAAGGTCGCTATCAACAGGAACATCACCAAAAGGGGTTTCCCACACACCCTCTGTCATCACAGATACGGGGTATCCAAGTCCAGTGTGATTAGGTCCTATGATGACGAGGGTTTCAGGAATCTTAACTCGGGAATACACAGCGCCTGCAACCATGCCCGAGTATTGGTAGCCCGCATGAGGCACCACTATGGCTTTGGCATCCACCCTGCGAGAGACCTTCTCCATCATTGAGGCGATCTGCTCCCTCAACCTCAAGGGGTTGCGGGTGTAAAAGTACCCTGCTACTGCGGGCTTTCTTCTCATGGCTACACCCTCTTTTCAGGCTTTCTTGGGTTGTTCCAGTGTTCTTTGAACAGTTCTTTCACTCTTGGAGAGGCCAGTTTAATGGTGGCCCTGGTAACCACCATCACCCTTTTGGAGACAGGAGACTGGTCTATCCAATATCTACCATGAGGAAACGAGGCCACAATCACAATTAGAAAGGCAGAGGCAACCAGTAGCCCTCTCACCAATCCGAATAGGGCCCCCAAGGTTCGGTCAATGGCCCCCATGCCTGTGATTACCACCACCTTTTTCAAGAAAAGGGAAAGAATCCCCACGAGAGAAGTAACAACAATAAAGACGATACCCATTGAGGCCGCTTTACAAATCCCAGGAAAGTGAGGGAAAAAGCCCAACAGAACATTCTCAACCGCTCCGTGGGTCCTGAATGCTACAACCACTCCTGCCACAATTCCCACCAACGATAGGATCTCTTTGAAGAGACCCCTCAAGGCCCCTATCAGGGTGAAAAGCACCAATATTGCAACCACTGTCATGTCTATTCCACTCATTGTACCCTCCTGCCTCGCCTTAAAATAGCCAGAATCTCTTTTTCTTCTTGCCCGTCTTAATCTCTTTTATGGCCTCTTCGGCCTTGTCAACGTCTTCCCACATACCGTAGTTCTTAACTATCTCCTGGTAGCACTTGAGGGCCTCTTCCTTCTGGTCAAGCTTCTCAAGGGTTTTGCCCTCCCAGTAAAGTGCCTCTGCCATCACATCTCCCTTTATCCCTTTGATGGTTTGGGCCAATCTGAACCTGTTTAAAGCAGCGTGGTACTGCTTCGTTTTGTAGTAGTACCTTCCCACAACAATATCGTGCTTGGCCAGCCGATTACGACACTCCTGAAGAAGCATCATGGCTCGGGGGAGGTAAGGGCTGGCAGGATATACCTCTCCAAGCTTCTCAAAAGCCTCTATGGCCTGCTCTGTGTACTCTTGGTCTCTATCGGGGGGAAGCATGAGTTTGTAGTAACATAAACCCAGCTTAAACTGGACATAGTCAGAGTTAGGACTAAGAGGATGCATCTCTAAATACTGACGATAGGCGTTTGCCGCCTCTTCATAGTCCTCGTCTCTAAAATACGCCTCTGCCAGTCCCAGCCTTGCAGCTCTACTCTCCTCAAGAGTACCACCGCTCTGGAGCATCTTCTTGAATCTCTCTTCACTATTAGTAGATTTGTGGCTAAAAAAGGAGAATATTCCCTTGTCCTCCTGTTGACCTTCCTCATCCTTGTTGCTCCAAGGCATGTGACTACAGGCCTGCAGGGCCAAAAGGGCCATTATAAGAAGAGCAACCTTTCTCAAGAAAGATAGCCTTCTCACCTTTTCAACCTCTGACGCCAAGAGTCTTCAAAAAGCCTCTCGTAGATAGCGTTCCACTCCCCGCTACCCTCAGCTATGGGTTTGGACATACGAGCTATCTTGGTTCTCACCTCTTGGTCTATGGTCTCAAGCATTCTCAGTTCATCGCTGAGGATTCTCACCAGCTTGCTTCTCAACCTCCCACTATCTGTGATCTGAAGTTCAGCTTCACCGAGATCTTTGAGAATCCTATCCACCAAGTGAAAAACCCGCTCTCTACTGTAGATCATAGAACCAAGTTCCTCTCTTTAGCCAGCTTCTCTTTCACGCGGACAAACATCTTTCTGTAGCTCAGTCCTCCCGTCTCAATATCCCTAACGTGGTCTTTTAGCAGGGCATGCGCCTTCTCCTCAACCTCACGCTCTTTCTTGGCATCTTCCAGAAGAACCCGTTTTATGATAGTAAAAACCTTTTCTTCTTTGGCCTCTCCTCCCTCAATAAGACCTCCTCTAACAGCCTGCCTGGCCATCACGTAGGCTATGTGCTCAAGGTGCTGATCCTGTATTCTCATCGGCCTTTATCCTCCTCGTCTTCCTCAAAGCCGCCTCACCCCATCTATCGTCTTTGTGATTTTTGGCAATGTCAGCCAGTATCGCAAGGGCATCTTTTCGACCATCCTGGTCTTTGCTCAGTATAACAGCAGCCCTGTATCGGGCAGTTATCCTCCAGGGAAAGATAGGAGACAAGCCGTAACCCACAGCTAAGTAGTTAGCCAAAGCCTTCTGGTACTCCCCTTTCTTCTCAAGGAGATCCCCCAACCAGAAAGTTGCCTCCACCTTGGTTTTGGCGTCCTTTCTTGTCATTACCTTTTTAAAGACCTCGGCAGCAGCTTCGTCATAGTCTCCCCTCTCTAAAACCAGCCCCATGTGAATGAGAGTAGAGGAATCAGTTCTGTCCAGACATCTGCCCTTCACCACCTGCAGATACGATTGAAGGGCGTTTTTCACGTCTCCCATCTCTTCCAAGGCCTCTCCCAAAAGAAGGTTGCCTTCACACTTGGCTTCTGGCGACCAATCCCTTCCTTCCACCCCTCTTTGAAGCAGAGAAACCCCTGTTGAAACCTTACCACCCCCAAGGAAGACCTTAGCCCTCTCAAGCTCAAAAGTCTCGTCTCCCACACAGGGCAAAGGATCTCTCATAACCCTCAATGCCTCTCGGTATCTCAGGTTCTTTGAGAGCATTGCAGCCAGCTCTCTACGCATGGCAGGCTCAAACCTGCTACCCCTAAGCTTTGAGATTGCCAGTTTCAGGGTTTTTATGGCTTTTCCTCTTTTGCCATCTTCCTCCAACTTCTTGGCAGACAGAAGCTCCTTCTCACCTCCAAACCACTTTGCAGGATCCCCCTCCACCAAGGGGCGGTAACTATCCATCAGGATGGGCAACTGGGACTCGGTCAACAAGCCACCCAACCTCCCTATCACCAAGGCGCCACACAAGGTACCATCTCCAACCTTACTTAGAGCAGCATCCACCTTTCCCAAGCTGGCCTCTCCCATCAATCTTTGGAAGGTAGCCCACTCTTTCAGGCCACCCTTGCATGCCTTTTCGGCCTTTGCGGCAAACTTAAGGGCATTTCTGTCCTCGCCCTCTTCCAGACTCCACTGCTCCTCCATAAGATAGGCTTTGCAGGGGGCCATCCTTTTCCACTTTTTAATAAGCTTACGGGCAGCCCTCTTCTTACCGTTAAGCCAGAGAAGCTGAGCAGCCAAAATAGGAGCTTTTGTAGCCTCCCCTGACTCTTCAAGCACCTTCCACGCCCCTGTGGAGTTCCCCTCCTCCATGAGCAGCCTGGCAAGAACCTCTCCACTCCCCGCAACCCCTGCAGATACTAAGGAATGCAGAAGATCCCTGGCCATACCCTTGTCCCCCATAAAGAGGTGAGCCTTGGCAGCCAGAAGCATTGCCTCAGGTGGAAACTCCTGGGGATACCTTTGAAGATAGGCGTTGAGAAGATCAAGGAGATCCTGGTATTTCTCCTTCTCAAAAAGGAGTTCACAAAGCCCTTTGAAGGCCTTCAACCGCCACTGAGGTGACCCGTGTTCCACCAGAAAGACTAAAGCCCTCTCTCTCTCGCCGTCGGCTCCGCCGGCCTTGAGCAGCAAAGACTCTGCTTCACTCCACGGTCTCTCTTTAAGGGTCCCTCTCAAGATCTCCCTTGCCTGCTCAGGCATATCAATCTTCAAAAGCAGCTTTACAAGAAAGAGGGTCTCTGACCTATTTAGGTTTTTCTGGTGCTCACCATTGAGAAGGGACTCTTCACCTCTAAGCAAAGAAACTGCAGAAAAGAGCCTTCCATCCTCAACAAGAAGCCTCGCCAAGGTGTGTGTCACTGAAGTCTCGGCTTCCCGGGGTAGCTCTCCTGACCTTAGGGCTTTTGAGAGCAGGGCCTCTGTCCTCCACCTCCTGGAGGCCACAAGGGCAGTGAACCCCTCTGTCAACTCCTTAGGAGGAGAACCCGGGGCATCCATAAGAGAGGTGGCCTTCTCCAAGGCCTTTTTGGCATTCCCTTTTCTGAAAAGAACAACAGCCTCTGCAGCAAGGCATCTTCTCTTTTCGCAAAGATCGGCAGGCATAGAGCACAGCCTGTTCAACACCCCTGCCGCTTCTTTGTGCTTTCCAAGCCCCTCAAGAAGGGCTACCTTATCCCACAGCACCCTCTTAAGGGTAGAGTTATCTTTGGCCTTCACCCTATCAAGGAGGAGAAGGGGCTTCTGGGAAGCACCTTGAGAGGCCAATGCCTCTGCCTTAAGCAAGGTTGCTTTGGGAGAGGTTCTCTTTTTCAGAATGGCTATGAGCCTCTTTGAGGGAACCGCCCCTGGAGGAGGAGAAGCCTCCTCAAATGCAAGGGGCACAAAGGGGCTCTGGGGGTACCTTTTGAACAGCTCCAGGCTCTTCCTCCATGCCCCTGGAACACCAAGCTCTTTTCTACATCTCAACTGAAGAAAGAGGATCCTGTCCCCATCATCCCCAGAGGGCTCTATCCCCTCCAAGAGCCTGCACCCCTTGGCGATATCTCCTTTTTCAATAGAGATCCTCGCCTCAAAAAGGGTCCTTTCACGAGAAGTAGGAAGAGCCTCAACCGCCTTCTTAGCGGCGTTAACCAAGCCCTTCTCCAGAAGTATTTGGATAGACCTGTTAAACGGGCTTTCACAGAAACCCTGGGAGGCCCACAACAAGATAAGGCCACACAAAATCCAATGTGCAACTTGCCTTTTCATTACAACCCTTTATATGAGAGGGAAGGTTTCAGGGCAACTCTGCGACTGCATAAGGAGAAGAGATGAAGCTGCTGGTAGCAACAAAGAACGCTCACAAACTGAAAGAGATGAGAGAGATCCTGAACATCCCAGGGCTTAAGTTGATCTCTTTGCTGGAGGTGGAGAATCCCCCAGAGATCGTGGAGGACGGATCAACCTTCAAGGAGAACGCCCTCATAAAGGCCCGCACAGTGGCAAATAGCCTATCTTGTTGGGCAATGGCAGACGACTCGGGAATAGAGGTGGATGCCCTAAAGGGAGAACCTGGGGTACACTCAGCCAGATTTGGAGGAGAAGATCTATCCGACGCCCAGCGCAACCGACTTCTTCTTCAACGTCTTGAAGGGGTGCCCATGGAGAAGAGAACCGCCAGATTCAGGTGCGTAATGGCAGTGGTATCACCTGATGGAGAAGAGTTTGTGGCAGAGGGCAGATGCGAAGGGAGAATAGCCTTGGCTCCAAGAGGCGACCACGGTTTTGGTTACGACCCAGTCTTTCTACTGCCAGACGGACGAACCATGGCAGAGCTACCCCCTGAAAAGAAGAACAGGATCAGCCACCGCTACCGGGCCCTTCAGGCGATACGCCCTGTGCTGGTTAAGCTAATGGAGGCACGTTTAGGGTGAGAATAGGCGCTGCGTTTCTGTTTGCTCTTCTCATGGCAATCCCTCTTCAGGGCCTATGCGGCACCATCAGACTGGGGGAACACGTAACCTTGGGTAAGGCTCAGGTTATTGACACAGACTACAACGGAGCCTTCCAGGCCGCCCTTCAAAAGGCTTTAACCCAGGCGGTAAGGGACGAGTCTTTCAAAATCCTTCCCTCTGTGCTCATCCTAAAGTACCGATCCATCATCAGGGACGAGGTGTGGAGCAATCCCGCCCCCTACGTACTGAAGTACCGGGTGCTCTTCATGGGGATGAAAGGAGAGGAGTACCAGGTAAAGATAGATGCTTTCGTGGAGAGCGACTTTTTGAAACAGCGTCTGTGGGAACTGGTGTCATCCAGATGATCCTAACCATTCCCAACCTACTATCCCTAATCAGGCTATTGGTGGTACCTCTTTTCATTTCTCTTCTCATCTACCAGGACAACGGCCTGGCCTTAGCTGTCTTCTTAGGAGCCTCCCTCACCGATGCAGCCGACGGCTACATAGCCAGAAGGTGGAACCAGAGAAGCTATTTGGGTTCAATTCTCGACCCAATAGCCGACAAGGCTATTTTAGACGGAGCCTTCATAACCCTCTCACTGAAAGGAATGATTCCCCCTTGGCTATCAGTCGTTGTGGTGAGCCGTGATGTGATCATAGTAGGAGGGGTGGTTATGAAGGCGGTCTTTTTTGACGGTAGGCCGGAAATAAAACCCTCCGCTCTGGGAAAGCTAACCACCTTCTTCCAATTTGTCACCATACTCATTGTTATGCTGGTTCAATGGCTAAACATAAGGGCGATGGATATGCTCACCGGCCTCTACGGGGTGACCTTTGTTCTTACGGCACTCTCAGGAGCCCACTATATTTATCAGGGTGTAGTCCAAATGGATTAAGGTTAACTTGAAAACCATCGGTAGCAGTAATACTTTTAAGTTGACCCTTTGTTCGGAAAAGGAGGAATTAAGATGAGAGACAAAAGAGGATTCACCCTCATTGAGTTGATAATTGTCATAGCCATCATGGGAATAATCGCAGGGGGAATGGTGGCTCTAACCTTTCCTCTGCTTAAGATGCAGAAGAAGACTGCAACCCAGAAAGAGTTGGAAGAGATAGAGAACGGCCTCAAGCTATTTTATTTTGACCATGGGTGCTTTCCCAATGCTACCTCCTGGAGCACAGACCTTGAAAAATACACAGGCAAGTCAAACACAGAGCTTTCTAAAGATGGATGGCGCCACAACTATCAGTACAAAGGCTACTCTCCATTCTCATCATCTGGGGACTCAAGAATCCAAGAGGTAACAATAATCAGCTACGGCTCTAACAACAAACCAGACGGTAACTACAACTCTTTCCCCGGCATCAAAGGCACAGGCTCTGACGATTTGGTTTTAAATGTAAGCCACACCTCTTGTGCTAAGGATATGGTGGACAAGACAAAACCCATTTTGGAAAACATAGCCCAGAGCATCTATTCCAACTGCCTTAGCAGTTGCACCTCCACACAAGGATGCCAAAACCAATGCTCCTCGTGCGTCAGAAATAAC
>JALWSI010000248.1 GCA_027080315.1 bacterium
AGGATACAGAGGGCCATAAGGGAGAAGATGAGCGTTGAGGATATTGAGTCAATGATGCCCCACGAACTCATCTCTTCAAAGCCCTTCACCGCTCTTGTGAGAAACTTCTTCAGCAGCGGTCAGCTTTCTCAGTTTATGGATCAGACCAACCCCCTCTCAGAAGTGACCCATAAGAGGAGGTTGAGCGCCTTGGGTCCCGGTGGTCTGGCCAGGGAGAGGGCTGGATTTGAGGTTAGAGACGTGCATCCCTCCCACTACGGAAGGATATGTCCCATTGAGACCCCTGAAGGCCCAAACATCGGTCTAATCACCTCTTTGGGATCCTATGCCAAGGTGAATCGCTTTGGCTTTATTGAGACCCCCTACAGAAAGGTGAAGGACGGTAGGGTCACCAACGAAATAGAGTACTTAGCCGCCTTTGATGAAGAGAAGTACACCATTGCTCAGGCTAATGCTCCAATAGATCGAGAGGGTCGGTTCTTGCTTGAGAGGGTTTCTGCCCGCAGGGCAGGAGAGTTTGTCACCGTTCCCCCTGACGAGATAGACTACATGGACGTCTCTCCGAAACAGTTGGTCAGTGTCTCTGCATCCCTCATCCCCTTCCTTGAGCACGACGACGCCAACAGGGCCCTTATGGGATGTAACATGCAGAGGCAGGCGGTGCCCTTGGTTAAAACCGAGGCCCCTCTTGTGGGTACGGGGATGGAGAAGAAGGTGGCAGAAGACTCGGGAATCCTTGTACTTGCCGAGAGGGGGGGCATAGTTAAGAGCGTTGACGCCGACAGGGCCATTGTCTTGGTGGATCCTGAGGAAGGGGGAGGGGTTGATGTGTACCACTTCTCCAAGTTCGTCAGGTCCAACCAGGGTACCACCTTCTCCCACACACCAGTGGTTAAGAAGGGCCAGCGCTTGAAGAAAGGCGATCTCATTGCAGATGGAGCAGCCACAGACAAGGGAGAACTTGCCCTGGGCAGAAACCTGCTTGTGGCCTTTATGCCCTGGGGTGGCTACAACTTTGAGGATGCCATCATCATCAACGAGAGGCTTGTTAAGGACGACGTGTACACCTCAATACACGTGGACGTCTTTGAGGTGGAGGCAAGGGACACAAAGGTTGGAACCGAAGAGATCACCAGCGATATTCCCAATGTTGGAGCCGAGGCCCTTGCCAATCTTGACGAGGCGGGAATCGTCCGCATCGGCACCCACGTAAAGCCTGGAGACATCCTTGTGGGTAAGGTCACCCCCAAGGGAGAGCAATACCTGACCCCTGAAGAGAAGCTTTTAAGGGCCATATTTGGAGAGAAGGCAAGAGATGTGAAAGACACCTCTTTAAGGGTGCCTCCTGGGGTTGAAGGTGTGGTTATGGATGTGCGCATCTTCACCAGGAGGGGCAACGAAGAGAGTGTCTCCACCAAACTGGCCTGTCAGCAAGAGGCCCGGGAGAGGCTTGAAAGAAACTTCGCCGATATAGCCAAGGTTATATGGGAGGAAGAGGCCAGAATCCTGAAAACCCTCTTGGTGGGCAAGAAGCTCAGCGCTTCTCTTAAAAATCCAGATACGGGAGAGACCATCTTGAAGAGGGGTGAGGTCTTAACCGAGGAGGCCTATAACCTTATACCTCCTCACCAGGCGAGAAACATATCCGTTAGTCTCACCAAAAAGGAGAAGGAAGAGCTTAAAAAGATCACCCAGCGCACAGACGAGCAGATCAAGGATGTGAACGATAAGCGTGAGGTTGCCATTGAGCACCTTGAGCGTCCAGACGAGCTTCCTCCTGGAGTGCAGGCCAGAGTAAAGGTCTTTGTTGCTGTTAAACTTAAGCTGCAGGAAGGCGACAAGATGGCTGGGCGCCACGGAAATAAGGGTGTTATCTCAAAGATCCTGAGAGAAGAGGATATGCCCTTCCTTGACGATGGCACCCCTGTTGACATCATCCTTAACCCCCTTGGAGTCCCCTCCCGAATGAACATAGGACAGATTCTTGAGACCCACCTTGGATTTGCTGCCAAGAAGTTTGGCGAGAAGATAGGGGAGCTGCTGCAGGCATCCCGGGAGGCTGCCTTGCCCAAGGTGAGAGAGTTCATAAAGAAGATCTATGCCCCTCACAACAAGTGGGTGGATGAGATGGACGACGACGAGCTTTGGGAGATGGCAAGGGAGCTGGCCAGACGAGGGGTGCCCATGTCAACCCCGGTGTTTGACGGGGCCAAAGAGGAGGAGATCAAGGCCCTGCTGCGTCAGGCCGGGGTGCCTGAATCTGGAAGGGTTCGCATAAGGGACGGCCGTACAGGTGAGTACTTCCATCAGACCGTCACCGTTGGATACATATACATGCTGAAGCTTCATCACCTTGTTGAAGAGAAGGTTCACGCCAGATCAACCGGTCCCTACTCTCTGGTCACCCAGCAGCCTTTGGGTGGTAAGGCGCACTTTGGTGGGCAGAGACTGGGAGAGATGGAGGTTTGGGCCCTTGAAGGTCATGGTGCGGCCTACACCCTGCAGGAGATGCTCACGGTTAAGTCTGACGACATTGCAGGGCGTAGCAGGATGTACCAGTCAATAGTTAAAGGTAATCCTACCCTTGAGGTGGGACTGCCAGAGTCTTTCAGGGTGTTAATAAAGGAGCTTCAGGGTCTCTGCATAGACATAGAGCTTCTTGAGAGAAAGAAGAAGAAGGTTCTCTCGTGAGGATTTTAGGGAGGAGAAGGTAGTGGAGGATATACTCGGCCTTTACGATAAACCGAAGGATCCAAAGGATTTTGATGCAATAAGGATCCAGATAGCCTCTCCAGAGAAGATCAGGTCATGGTCCCGGGGAGAGGTGAAGAAGCCTGAAACCATAAACTACCGTACCTTCAAACCAGAGAAGGATGGCCTCTTTTGCGCAAAGATATTCGGCCCGGTGAAGGACTGGGAGTGTATCTGCGGCAAGTACAAGAAGGTGAAGCACAGGGGGGTCATCTGTGACAAGTGCGGCGTTGAGGTGACGACCTCAAGGGTGCGCCGTGAGCGCATGGGCCACATTGAGCTTGCCGCCCCTGTCACTCACATCTGGTTTGTTAAGGTGTTGCCCAGCAAGATAGGCCTTTTGCTGGATATTCCCGTTAGGCAGCTTGAGAGGGTGATATACTACGATGCCTACATCGTGGTTGATCCCGGCGACACCCCTTTGAAGAAAGGGGAGATTCTCAGCGAGGCCAGGTATGCTGTGCTGAGAGAGCAGTACGGCAACGCCTTTGATGCCCGTATGGGGGCAGAGCCTCTGAGGGACCTTCTTAAGGAGATAGACCTTGACCAGCTTGCCAACGACCTGAGGCAGCAGCTCATCACCGTCACCTCCAAACAGACCGAGAAGAACATAATAAGGCGTCTCAAGGTGGTTGAGGCCTTCAGAAACTCCGGAAACAGGCCTGAGTGGATGATCTTAGAGGTGTTACCGGTGATTCCCCCTGACCTTCGTCCTCTGGTTCCCTTGGACGGAGGCAGGTTTGCCACCAGCGATCTCAACGATCTCTACCGCAGGGTGATAAACAGGAATAACCGTTTAAAGAGGCTACTGAGCCTTAAGGCCCCTGAGATCATCGTTAGAAACGAGAAGCGTATGCTTCAGGAGGCCGTTGATTCCCTGTTTGACAACGGACGGCTCACCAGGCCGGTTAAGGGACAGAACGGAAGGCCCTTAAAGTCCCTCTCAGACTCGTTAAGGGGCAAGCAGGGGCGTTTCCGCCAGAACCTGCTGGGTAAGCGAATAGACTTTTCTGGGCGCTCGGTTATCGTTGTTGAGCCCAATCTGGCCATAAACCAGTGTGGCCTCCCCAAGATCATGGCCTTGGAGCTCTTCAAGCCCTTCATCTACCACAAACTCATGTTTGAGAAGATGGTGGCTCCCACCATGAAGATCGCCAAGAAGATGGTGGAGGCAGCGGAGCCCCCGGTGTGGGATGCCTTGGAAGAGGTGGTTAAAGAGCATCCCGTTATGCTCAACAGGGCTCCTACCCTTCACAGACCCAGTATTCAGGCCTTTGAGCCTGTGCTGGTTGAGGGTAAGGCTATCAAGGTTCACCCCTTGGTCTGCGTTGCCTTCAACGCGGACTTTGATGGTGACCAGATGGCAGTGCATCTGCCCATCTCGTACGAGGCTGTGGCGGAGTGCCTTATGCTCATACTTGCACCCCACAACGTTATCTCTCCTGCCAATGGAAAGCCCTTGGCCCATCCCACCCAGGATATCGTTCTTGGGTGCTACTACCTCACCAAGAGCAGGGGCAGGGCCCCAGGAGAGGGCAAGATCTTTTCGTCAATGGACGAGGCCCTTCTGGCCTACGACGAGGGGGTTGTTCACCTGCAGGCCAAGGTAAAGGTGCGCCACGACGGCGAGCTTATAGACACCACCATAGGCAGAATCGTCTTCTATCAGGTGGTTCCCAAGGAGATCCCCTTCTCAACGGTCAATACCGTTATGAACAAGAAGAAGCTGCAGCAGCTGGTTGCTGACAGCGTTAAAAAGGTTGGGTTGGTGAGAACCATTCACCTATTGGAGCACCTCAAAGAGCTTGGGTTCAAGTACGCCACAGTATCGGGTCTATCAATCAGCGTGGACGACCTTGAGGTGCCCTCTTCTAAAGCCCAGCTCATTGAGGATGCCTACAAGAGGGTCTCTGAGGTTGAGAAGGCCTACATGGAGGGTCTTATCACCAGGGGTGAGAAGTACAACAGGGTTGTTGGCATCTGGAACACCACCACGGAGCGGGTTACCGACGAGATGATCTCTAACCTCAAAGAGAAGGATGAGACCATAGCCAACGTCAGGGGCTTTGACGGAGAGGGCAACCCCTTGGACTACAACTCCATATTCACCATGGCAGACTCAGGGGCCCGAGGGGGCACCTCTCAGATTCGCCAGCTTGCAGGTATGCGAGGCCTCATGGCCAAACCCTCTGGCGAGGTGCTTGAGACCCCTATCACCTCAAACTTCAGAGAAGGCTTATCAGTGCTACAGTACTTCGTCTCTACCCACGGAGCCCGTAAGGGACTGGCTGACACCGCTTTGAAGACGGCAAACGCCGGTTATCTTACCAGAAAGCTGGTTGATGTAGCCCACTCAGAGTTCATTACTGAAGAGGACTGCGGCACCATAAACGGTATATACGTTGAGCCTATTGTTGAGAGTGGAAACATCATTGAGACCCTTTATGACAGGATAGTGGGGCGGGTTGCCGCAGAGGACATCTACGATCCATTCTCTGAGGATGAAGAGAAGCTCATAGTGGCGGCAGGAGAGGAGATAGACGAGGAGAAGGCCAAGCTCATAGAGGAGATAGGTATCAAGAGGGTAAAGATACGCTCCCTCCTCACCTGTGAGTCCAAGCGGGGGCTCTGCGCGGCGTGTTACGGCAGGGACCTATCTTTGAACCGCAGGGTTCATGTTGGAGAGGCTGTGGGTATCATTGCCGCCCAGTCTATTGGAGAGCCTGGCACCCAGCTCACCATGAGGACCTTCCACATAGGAGGAACCGCCACGGTCTCTGATATCTCGTCGCACACAGCAAAGAACGACGGTATAGTTAGATACAGAAACATCAATTTTGTCACCAACAAAGAGGGTGTGCTGGTGGCCACCAACCGCAACGGCGAGGTGGTGATTGTGGATCAAGAGGGTAGAGAGAAAGAGACCTATCCCGTGGCCCTGGGTGCCGAGATAAAGGTGAAAGACGGGCAAGAGGTTAAGGCTGGTACAGAGCTGGTCTCTTGGGATCCCTACTCTATACCCATACTTTCCGAGGTTGAAGGAAAGGCCAAGTTTGGCGATGTGATAGAGGGTATCACCATGCACGAGGATGTGGACAGCGTCACAGGCATGGTGCAGAAGGTGATAACCGAGAGCAAAGAGGAGAAGCGTCTTCCCCGTATCTCCATAAAAGACGAAGAGAATAAGACCATAGGCAGGTATCCTCTTCCTGTGGGCACCTACATTCTGGTGAACGAGGGAGACCATGTACACGTGGGAGACGTTATTGCCAAGATCCCTCGTGACACCGCCAAGACCAAAGACATCACCGGTGGTCTTCCCAAAGTGGTTCAGCTCTTTGAGGCTCGTAGGCCCAAGGACAAGGCCATCATCTCTGAGATAGACGGCGTGGTTGAGATTGGCTCTATGGTTAGACTCAAGAGGAAGATCATTGTGCGGGGAGAGACCGAGACCAGAGAGTACCTTATCCCCAAGGGTGCCCCTATAATCGTGAGAACCGGTGACAAAGTCAGGGCAGGAGACCCCTTGGTAGATGGCCCTGTGGATCCCCACGATATCCTTGAGACCCTTGGAGTTCAGGCGTTGCAGCACTATCTGGTTGACGAGGTCCAGAAGGTTTACCGCCTGCAGGGTGTTGAGATCAACGACAAGCACATTGAGATCATTGTGCGCCAGATGCTGGGCAAGGTGAGAATAGAGGATCCAGGAGAGACCAAGTACCTGCCTGGTGATGAGGTTAGCCGGTTTGAATTTGAGGAAGAGAACAGGAAGGCAGAGGCTGAGGGCAGGGTTCCTGCCAAGGCCAAGCCCATGCTTCTTGGTATTGCAAAGGCCGCTTTGAACCGGGAAAGCTTCATATCGGCTGCCTCTTTCCAGGAGACCACCAAGGTGCTAACCGACGCCTGTATCGCCAGCAAAGTGGACTACCTTTACGGCTTGAAAGAGAATGTGATAATGGGCAGGCTGGTTCCTGTGGGTACCGGCATGAGGAAGTACAGGGATACCGAGGTTGTGCTTGAAGGGGAGGAGGATAATGAGTCTGTAGAGGCAGAGGTTTCCCCTGTAGAGCAGGAGGCGACCGCGGCTTCCGCAGAGGGAGAAAATTCTTCTGCTGCTGAGTAAAAATATGCTTGACATGGGTCTTAGGGGTCAATAGGATTGCGCCCCGTTTCAGTGGGACGAGAGAAGTTAGGAGGTGAACGGTGCCTACCATAAACCAACTGGTCCGTAAGGGCCGTGAGAAGATAAAGAGCCGTAGCACAGCTCCGGCCTTAGAGGGATGCCCCCAGAAGAGAGGGGTCTGTGTCCGTGTTTACACGGTCACCCCTAAGAAGCCTAACTCTGCTTTGAGAAAGGTGGCCAGGGTGCGTCTCTCCAACAGAATAGAGGTGACTGCCTACATTCCGGGCGAGGGACACAACCTGCAGGAGCACTCTATCGCCATGATAAGGGGCGGCAGGGTGAAGGACCTTCCCGGTATCAGGTACCACATAATCCGTGGCACCCTGGATACTGCTGGTGTTGAGGGAAGACGCCAGTCAAGGTCCAAATACGGAACAAAGAAGCCGAAGAGATAGCGAGGAGGAGGCATGTCTCGTAAAGGTGGCGTGAAAAAGAGAGAGTTTCTCCCCGATCCAAAGTACGGAAGCGTGATGGTCACCCGTATGATCAACTACATTATGAAAGACGGTAAGAGGAGCAAGGCAGAGAAGATCTTCTATGAGGCCCTTGAGAAGGCCGCTGCAAAGGCCAAGGAGGATCCCATGAAGCTCCTCAATCAGGTCTTTGAGAATGTGAAGCCCATCTTAGAGGTGAGGCCTCGGAGGATCGGAGGAGCAACCTATCAGATCCCCATGGAGGTATCTCCCCACAGGCAGAAAACCCTTGTTTTGAGGTGGACTGTTGAGGCAGCCCGGGGGAGAAAAGAGAGAACCATGGTGGATCGTTTGGCAGGGGAACTTCTTGATGCCTACAATGGGGTAGGGGTTGCCATCAAGAAGAAGGAAGATACCCATAAGATGGCGGAGGCCAACAGGGCCTTTGCCCATTATCGCTGGTAGTTAGAAGGGAGAGGTTGTGGCAGAAGCGTCGTCTCGTAAGATCCCTCTCACTCATTTGAGAAACATAGGGATCATGGCCCACATTGATGCGGGCAAGACAACCGTGACCGAGCGTATCCTCTACTACACCGGTAAGACCCACCGGATAGGAGAGGTGCACGACGGCACGGCGGTGATGGATTGGATGGAGCAGGAGAGGGAGAGGGGTATAACCATAACCTCGGCCGCTACCACCTGTTTTTGGAGAAACTGCCAGATAAACATCATTGACACCCCTGGCCACGTTGACTTCACCGTTGAGGTTGAGCGTTCTCTCAGGGTTTTGGATGGTGGAGTGGTGGTCTTCTGTGCCGTTGGGGGGGTTGAGCCCCAGTCTGAAACGGTGTGGCGTCAAGCAGACAGGTACAAGGTGCCAAGATTGGCCTTTGTGAACAAGATGGACAGGGTGGGGGCAGACTTTTACAACGTTGTCTCCATGATGGAGTCCCGTTTGGGAGCCACCCCTTGTCCCTTGCAGATCCCCTACGGAGCCGAGGGCAACTTCAAGGGCATAATAGACCTTGTTGAGATGAAGGCCGTTGTGTGGGAAGACGAGACCCTTGGGGCCAAGTTTCACGACGAAGAGATCCCCGAAGAGCTCATGGATGAGGCCCAGCAGTGGCGAGAGCGGATGCTTGAGGCCGTCTCTGAGGTGGATGATTCCCTTATGGAGAAGTACTTAGAGGGAGAGGAGATCACCCCTGATGAGCTTATCCCCGCTATTCGCAAAGGCACCATTGAGATGGCTTTCACTCCGGTGCTCTGTGGGTCTGCTTTTAAGAACAAAGGTGTGCAACCACTTCTTGATGCTGTGGTTAACTACCTGCCTTCCCCTGTGGACATTGAGGCCGTTGAGGGCACCAATCCCGACACTGGAGAGATAGAGAAAAGAGAGGCCTCTGAGGATGCTCCCTTTGCTGCCCTTGCCTTCAAGGTGATGGTGGACCCCTATGTGGGGCAGCTTGTCTTCTTTAGGGTCTATTCTGGGGTGATGACCTCTGGCAGCACCGTGTACAACTCGGTGCGCATGAAGAGGGAGAGAATAGGCCGCTTATTACAGATGCACGCCAACAAGAGAAACGAGGTTACCGAGGTGAGGGCGGGGGATATTGCGGCGGCTGTGGGTCTTAAACTCACCTTAACCGGTGATACCCTCTGTGATCCGGATCATCCCATTGTGCTTGAGTCTATGGAGTTCCCTGAGCCGGTGATATCTGTGGCCATTGAGCCCAAGACCAAGGCGGATCAAGAGAAGCTGGGGGGAGCCCTATCACGGCTCTCGCAGGAGGATCCCTCCTTTAAGGTTAAGGTTGACGAAGAGACGGGGCAGACCATCATATCTGGGATGGGTGAGCTGCACCTTGACATCATTGTTGATCGTTTAAGGCGTGAGTTTGGGGTTGACGCAAACGTTGGTAAGCCCCAGGTGGCCTACAGAGAGACCATAAGAAAGACTGTTAAGCAAGAGAGCAGATACGTTAAGCAGACCGGTGGCCGGGGTCAGTACGGCCACGTGGTTATAGAGATATCGCCCTTGGAAGAGGGTGGCTTTGAGTTTGAAAACAAGATCGTGGGAGGAGCCATTCCCAAGGAGTATGTGCCTGCCATTGAAAAGGGAGTAAGGGAGGCCATGGATACGGGAGTGATAGCTGGGTACCCCGTGGTTGACGTAAAGGTTAGCCTGCTGGATGGCTCCTACCATGAGGTTGACTCCTCTGAGATGGCCTTCAAGATAGCAGGATCAATGGCCTTCAAAGAGGCTGCTAAAAAGGCCAAACCCGTGCTTCTGGAACCCATTATGAAGGTTGAGGTGGTGGTTCCCGAGGAGTATGTGGGTGAGGTTATTGGAGACATAAACTCTCGTAGAGGTCGTATCCAAGGAATTGAAGACCGTAGAAAGATCAAGCATGTTACCGCCTTTGTGCCTCTGGCCGACATGTTCGGCTACGCAACAACCCTGCGTTCTTTGACCCAAGGTCGTGGGTCCTACACTATGCACTTTTCACACTATGAGGAAGTACCAACAAATATAGCGGAGGACATTATCAGCAAGAAGACGGCTTAAGGATCACATAGGGCGCAGAGTTAACTCTGAGAAAAGAAGCTTGTTAAGCGTAGTAAGGGAGGAGAGTAGAGATGGGAAAGGCTAAGTACGAGCGGACGAAGCCGCATGTAAA
>JALWSI010000249.1 GCA_027080315.1 bacterium
AAAGTGGGCAATCACCTTCTTCTGGGGATCGCTATCAGGCAGAGACGCCCAGCACATGAGCTTTGTGGCGGGCATAACGTTTCCCTCGGCAGCCTTGCCTGCAAGCTGGATGTACTTGGGTCCCGGCAGGCCGTGGCACTGCACCAAGGGCACCTTTATACCAAGCTGCCTCACGTTTTTGGCCACAATGGCCCCTGCAGGGCCTATGGTCCAGCAAATTATGGCCTGGGGCTTCTTGGCAGCGATCTTTGAGAGCTGGCTGGTCATGTCTGTGTCTCGCGGAGCAAAGCTCTCTTTCGCCACAATGGTGATCCCGTACTTGGGGGCAAACTTCTCAATCTGGCGCTTACCGTCCTGACCGAAACCGTCAGAGGCCGTGATCATGCCAATCCTGGTTATCTCCTTGCTCTTCAGGTAGCCCATCACCTTCTTAACAGCGGTTGATGAACGCTGAGGGGTCTTGAATATCCAACGGGCGGTTCCGAACCTTCCTCCCTCCATGATCACTGGATCCCCTCCCACTGTCATGATGGTGGGAACCTTTGCTTTCTCAATGATCCTCTTCACCGCCATCCCCGTTCCGGTGCGGGTGGGGCCGATGATGGCGTCCACCTTGTCAACGTTGATGAACTTCTTCACGATCATCACAGCCTTGGTGGGGTCTCCCTCGGTGTCTCCAAAGATGAGATGTATGGGACGGCCGTTGATGCCACCATTCTTGTTGATCTCGCTAACCGCCATCATGGCAACCAGCTTGGTGGGGGTCCCTATAAAGGCCGCGGGTCCAGACAGGGCAAAGAAGGCCCCTATCTTAATGGGCTTCTGGTTCTTGGTCTGTGCAGAAGAGACCGAGAAGACCGCAAAGACCGCTATTGCAACAAATGCCACAACTTTTTTCATATTTATCTCGCCTCCTTTTCTGGTGCTAATCATCCCTTGATCTTTCAAATTGATACCTGGCCTATGGGCACATGACCGGTGCCACCGCCTTCATCTCATGGCACACCACCTCCTTCTCTTACCCAGATAAGCCTGGATAATCTCCCTTCTCCCTTTAAGCTCATCAGGGGTACCAGAGGCCTCTATTGTTCCTGTGTTCATGATGTAGAGGCGATCTGCCACAGAGAAAGAGAGATGAACGTTCTGTTCCACGAGCAACACTGTGACACCGGAAGATGGCAACTCTTTAATAACCTTGAATATGTCTTGCACCACCACAGGAGCCAGGCCCAGAGAGGGCTCGTCTAAGATCAAGAGAGAGGCCCTGCTCATAAGGGCCCTTCCTATCACCAGCATCTGCTGCTCTCCTCCGCTAAGGGTACCAGCCTGCTGTTTTCTGCGCTCTTTAAGAATGGGAAAGAGCTGAAACACCCTCTCCATATCCTCCTGGATAGCAGAGGCAGGCTCCCTACCCATGCGGTGATAGGCTCCCACCTCAAGGTTCTCCTCAACGCTCATGGGAGCAAACACCTGACGCCCCTCTGGCACCTGGGCTATTCCCAGGGCAACTATCTTTGCAGGATGGAGCCTGGTTAGCTCATTCTCCTCAAAGAGTATGCTGCCAGCGGAAGCCCTCACCACCCCTGAGATGGCGTTGCAGATGGTGCTTTTTCCAGAGCCGTTTCGCCCCACAATGGCGACGATCTCGCCTTTTTCAACGTGCAGGTCTATGCCTTTAAGGGCCTTTATGCCCCCGTAGCGCACCTCTAAGCCTTTTATCTCAAGCTGCATCTGCCTCAGTCCCCAAATAGGCGGCTATCACCCCTGCATCCTCCTGGATCTCCTCAGGGGCGCCGTGGGCGATAGCCTCACCTTTGTTGAGCACCATCACCCGATGCGAGATCCCCATCACCAAATCCATGTCGTGATCAATGAGCACAATGGTCTTTCCAAGGGAGTGGATGTAAGAGATCAGCTCCATTAGCTCCATGGTCTCCTGGGTGTTAAGACCTGCTGCGGGCTCGTCCAGAAAGATCAGCTCAGGATCCGCGGCAAAGGCCCTGGCCATAACCACCCGCCTCTGTTCCCCGTAGGGCAGCTCTCCGGCCCTGACATGGGCCTTATCCTCAAGGCCAAAAAGGGAGATCATCTCCCACGCCCTCTCCAGAAGCCAGGACTCCTCCTTTGATACCCTGGGAAGCCCCAGCATGGTGGATAGCACTCCACAGGAACTCTTCAGGTGAAGTCCAACCAGCACGTTCTCAAGGACGCTCATGGTGGGAAAGACCTGCACATGTTGAAAGGTCCTCACGATCCCTTTGGCGGCAATGGAATGGGAGGGCAGTCCGGTTATCTCCTCTCCCTTCCAGAAGACTCGCCCCTCAGTTGAAGGTTCTATGCCGGTAATCACATTAACAGCGGTGGTCTTGCCCGCCCCGTTTGGTCCAATCACCCCCAGAATCTCTCCCCTGTTCACAGAGAAGCTCAAGCCCTGCAACGCCATAACCCCCTTAAACCTCTTGGTTAAGCCCTCTACCCTCAAGATCTCCTCTCCAGAACAGGGTTCTGGAGAGG
>JALWSI010000250.1 GCA_027080315.1 bacterium
GGGAAGGTACGAGGCTCACCAGCGCCAGTGAAGCTATCCTATATCTAAGACACTCAGAGAACAGGATTCAGCTTTATCAGGCCACCCTTCCGCAGCAGTGCTTGTACTTCTTTCCGCTTCCACAGGGACAAGGCTCGTTTCTGCCGATCTTTCTGCCCTCCCGGCGGTAGGTCTGCCCTGTGGGAAGATCACCCCGGTGCTCCCGATACTTCCTGCGCTCTCGTCGTGACATGGCTCTCTGCTCTTGCTCTTCTTCAGAAACGATCTGCACCTTGTAGAGGGTGGAGAGCACCTGCTCTCTAAGCCGTCTTAGCATATCAATAAAGAGCTCGTAGCTCTCTTTTTTGTACTCGCTTAATGGATCCTTCTGACCGTATCCCCTAAGGCCTATCCCCTCGCGGAGATGATCCATGGCCAGAAGGTGCTCCCTCCACATGCCATCAAGGGTGTAGAGCATAACCATACGCTCTAATCCCCTCATGCCCTCAGGGGTACCCTCCTCTTCCTTCTTCTCGTACTCGGCCTTTAACAGCTCAAAAAGATACTCTTTGAGTTCCAAAGGCGAGGGGCGCTCTTTTAGGTCATCAATCTCCAATTTTATTGAGAAGAGCCTCTCTATCTCCTTTATTAAAGCATTGTAGCTCTCCTCTTCTATCTCCCCTTTCTCAGGAATGGTCTCTGACACCACCTCTTCCACGGTCTCAGAGAGCATCTCCATTATCTCTTCTCTCAGATCCTTACCCCCAAGAATGGCCCTGCGCTGGCTGTAGATGGCCTCCCTCTGCTTGTTGAGCACGTCGTCGTACTCTAAAAGGTGCTTTCTTATCTCAAAGTTATGGGCCTCCACCTTGCGCTGGGCGTTCTCAATGGCCTTTGAGATCATGGGATGCTCTATGGGCTCACCCTCCTCCATGCCCAGCTTCTCCATGATTTTAGAGATGCGCTCTGAGCCGAAGATTCTTAGAAGGTCGTCCTCTAAGGAGAGAAAGAACCTTGAAGATCCAGGATCTCCCTGACGTCCCGCCCTTCCCCTAAGCTGGTTATCAACCCTGCGGGCCTCGTGGCGTTCAGTGCCTATGATGTGAAGCCCTCCAGCCTCAATGACCTTCTGGCGTTCCTCCTCTGTGATCTCCTTAGCCTTGGTTAGAGCCTCTTCCCACTCTTCTTCAGGGATCTCTCCTTCGGTGGCGTACTTTTTGAGCAAACTGGCCTTGGCAAGGGCCTCAGGGTTGCCTCCCAACAAGATGTCGGTTCCACGGCCAGCCATGTTGGTGGCTATGGTGACCGCTCCGAACCTCCCCGCCTGAGCAATGATCTCTGCCTCTTTCTCGTGGTGCTTTGCATTGAGAACATGGTGCCTGATTCTCCGCTTCTTCAGCATGGCAGAGAGCTTCTCTGAGTTCTCAATAGAGGTGGTTCCAACGAGAATGGGCTGGCCTTTCTTATGAAGCTCCACAATCTCGTCAACCACGGCCTTAAACTTCTCTCTCTGGGTGCGGTACACCACATCGGGATGGTCTATCCTTATCATGGGTTTATGGGTAGGAATCTCAATAACATCAAGATTGTAGATCTCCATGAACTCTCCGGCTTCCGTGGCAGCGGTTCCCGTCATCCCAGCCAGTTTGTCGTACATCCTGAAGTAGTTCTGGAAGGTTATGGTGGCCAAGGTCTGGTTTTCGCTCTCTATCTTCACCCTCTCTTTTGCCTCAATGGCCTGATGCAGACCGTCGCTCCAGCGCCGTCCAGGCATGAGACGGCCGGTAAACTCGTCAACAATCACAATCTTGCCGTCTTGAACAACGTAGTCCACATCGCGTTTGAAGAGGGTGTGGGCCTTCAAGGCCTGCTCAACGTG
The DNA here is from genome assembly GCA_027080315.1 of bacterium. Lineage (GTDB taxonomy): Bacteria > Thermosulfidibacterota > Thermosulfidibacteria > Thermosulfidibacterales > JALWSI01 > JALWSI01. The sequence goes on from JALWSI010000250.1 coordinate 1,859, forward strand.
GTGAAGCATGCGGATGTTTGAAGGATCGTACAGGTTCTCAACCCCTAAAAGCTCTTCAACCTTTGCCATACCCTCTTCTGTGAGCATGGCGCTGTGGGCCTCTTCGTCTATCTCGTAGTCTATGTCCTTCTTCAGCTTTGAGACCACCGCATCAGCCTTGTAGTACAACCCTGGATCCTCTTCCGCGGGACCAGAGATGATGAGGGGGGTACGGGCCTCATCAATCAATATGGAGTCAACCTCATCAACTATGGCGTAATGAAGCTCTCTTTGAACACAGTCCTCTATCTCCCAGGCCATATTGTCTCTGAGATAGTCAAAACCAAACTCGTTGTTCTGGCCGTAGGTGATGTCTGCGGCGTAGGCCTCCCGTCTTTCGCACGGCACAAGCTTGGCCACAAAGCGATTGGGATTGTCCCACTGGACCAAGAAGGAGGCATCGTGCTGAATCACCCCAACAGACAACCCCAGAAAGAGATAGATAGGCCCAATCCACAGGGCATCCCTTCGGGCCAGATAGTCGTTAACCGTAACAAGATGAGCCCCCTTGCCGCTCAGGGCATTGAGGTAGAGGGGCATAGAGGCCACAAGGGTCTTTCCCTCTCCCGTCTTCATCTCGGCAATCTTTCCCTGATGAAGCACTATGCCTCCCATAACCTGAACATCGTAAGGCTTCAGGCCAATGGTTCTCCAGGCCACCTCTTTAACCAGAGCAAAGGCCTCAAAGAGAAGGTCGTCTTCAGACTCGCCATCCAGAATCCTCTTTTTCAGCTCTTCGCCCTTATCTTGAAGCTGCTGATTAGAGAGAGAACTCATCTCTGAATCAAGCTCTTTAACCTTGTTAACAAGAGGCCACAGTTTTTTGATCTCTCTATCGTTTCTTGTGCCTATGACCTTTTCAATGAGCTTCATGAACATAGGTGCTTTCCTCCCTTCTTGTGAATCCCTAATATACCCCTACAGGTTAATAATGGAATAGGAAGACCCCTTTTGCCTTGCCCATAGAATTGCAAGGGGATATTTAATTCCAAAGGTATTTTGAAGGTAAATTAAGGAGGTGGCATCTTAAAGGTAGAAGGCTACATCTTGGCAGTATTGGTGGGAGCCGTCTTAGGTAGCTTTTTGAACGTCTGTATATACCGGCTGCCCCGGGGATTATCCATAGTGTATCCAGCCTCCCGGTGTCCCCATTGCCACACCCCCATAAAGTGGTGGCAAAACATACCCATTCTATCCTTCTTTCTGCTCAAAGGACGATGCTCGTGGTGCCAAACCCCCATATCCTTCAGGTATCCACTGGTGGAGGCCATATCTGCTGCAGTAACCCTTATGGTGGTGGTTCAAGGTGGTTCTATCCTCCACATGATATGGGCAGAGGGGTTTCTTTTGAGCCTTATTGTGGCCTTCTTCGTTGACATAGACTTTCAAATCATACCCGACAGTATCTCTCTGGGTGGCATCGTATGGGGTATCCTTGGCTCCTTTGCAGGAGCATCCCTTATCCCATCTGCCCAGATGGGACTGGGGATATTAGTGTGCGGGGGTATATTCCTCGCCATAGCACTGCTGGTGCCCCACGGAATGGGAGGGGGAGACGTGAAACTTGCCGCTATGTTTGGAGCAAACCTGGGATTGACAAAAGGGCTTTTGGCCATGTTCTTAGGCATATGCTATGGGTCGGTAATAGGGGTTCTCCTGCTCGCATTTAAGATAAAAGGCAGAAAGGATCGCATACCTTTTGGACCCTTTCTTGTGCTGGGAGCCTACACAACCTATCTATGGGGTGGAGAGATTATAAGATGGTATCTGGGACTTACAGGGTTCTGAAGGCTATAGCAGCACTCTTTTTGATCTTGGTGCTCAGCCATCGGGCAATGGGAGGAAAGATCTCCTCTCCTCTTGTTCTTGAGACCAGCGATAACGCAACAAAGATAGTCTTAAGAACGCCTAAAAAGGTCTCTTTCACTCTCACCTTTCCCTCGGATCAGGAATGCGGGGTCTCTCTACGGGGGCTTTCAATATCAGCTCCTCTCAAGGTACCCACCCCTGAAAGCAAGCTGGTTAAGCAGGTTAGCGTTAAAAACTCAGAAGAGGGAATCACCATAAGCTTAGAGCTACGGTCCCCATGGCTCAGGGTGGTTCCCCACTGGTTGAGCAACCCAACGAGAATAGAGCTAACAGTAGAGAGACTGCCACCCAAGGAAGAGTTCTGGCTAAAAACGGTTAATGCCTACAAAAGAAAGGACTATCAACAGGTTGTTGATCTCCTCTACTCCACATCCCTAAGCAATCTCTCAATAGAGAAGCAAAAAACAGCTATGGTTATGCTCACCGAAGCCTTGTACCACACAGGCCGTTACAAAGAGGCCAACAAGGTGGCAACCAGGTTTCTGGAGAGAGTTAGGAGAGACTTTAGAAGAGAGAAGGTGTGGGAACTAAAGATAAGATCTGATCAAAAAGCGGGGCTAGACCAGCTATTGTTGGCAGATGTGAACTCCTTGGCAAAAGAGTACCCCCAATCTCCATTTCTACCCTTCGCAGAGGTTATGAAGGCCAGGGCCCTGCTCTTAAGTCTCAATAGAGAGAAAAGCGCTATAATCCTCCTTAAAGAGCTCATAGCCAAACTCCCAGAGGGACACCCTGCATCTTATGAGGCAAAAGCACTTTTGGGGCTGGCATACTACCTGAAGAAGAACTACCTGGCAGCCTACATTCTGCTAAAGCAGGTTCAAGACCAGAGGAAAGAGGTGGTGAACAACAATCCCGAATACCTGTTTGCCCTGGGCAGAAGTGCTTTTATGTTAAAAAAATACGATGAGGCTAAAAAAGACCTATCAAGGGTCTTCAACGTGTTTCCCTCTTCTCCAGAGGCCTCTAAGGCACTGGCATTAACGGGAGACATACTTCTAACCGAGAAGAAATTTGACATAGCACAATGGATATATGACACCTGCAACAGGCTATACCCCGACACAAAGGCAGGAGCCATCTCCAAGCTGAGGCTCGCCTACATAGCCTATGTGAAGGGAGACCTGAAAAAGGCCTTAAGCCTCTTTGGAGACGCCTCCTTTTTGTATCCCCAATATCCCAAGATCACAGAGTTTGCCGCCTTGAGGAAAGCTGAGTTGCTTCTTGAGCTTAAGCGCTACAACGACGCCATTTTGGCGGTACAAGACTTTATAAGCCGATTCCCCTCATCCCCTTATGGAAACCGTATATCTCTGGTGATGCAAAAGGCAAAACTGGCCTTGGCAGATAGGGAATTTGAAAGGGGAAGATACCTTGATGCATTGCTGGCCTACAACGACTTCATAACCAGCTTCCCAAACAGCCCTTTTCTAAAAAAGGCCAAAAAGAGGCTCGGCAACTCTCTTATGGAATCCATCAAGTACCTACACAAAAAGAATGATTGTATTAACCTGCTCACCTACTGGATACAATTTGGAAAGTACATGCCAAAGCTGGGGCAAAAGGGAATTCCCTATTACTATGTTGGCCAATGCTATCAGAACAAAGGAGAGTTAGACCCTGCTATAAAGATATTTGAGTATATCAGGTCCCACTCTGCAAAGTTTCCCATGATGGAGGAGCTGAGAGAGAAGCTGGCTTATGCCTACGACGCAAAGGAGTTATTCAAAAAAGCTGCCGGTCTCATGTGGAAGAACACCAAGGCCAAAGAGCCCTTCAGAAAGCTGGCATTCTTATGGCTTTTGGACTACTCCTTTGTTTTGGGGCAAAAGAACACCCATAGAGAGCTAGCCCAGAGCTTTGCAAAGCTATATCCGAGAGATTCGCGCATCATCTACGATATCTACCGCCAAGGGCTGCTCTCCTTAGAAAAGGGAAGAAGAGACGAGGCCATGGGTTGGTTCAGAGCCGTTGTTGAGCAGTACAGAAAGCTGCCCCATCTAATCCTTGAGGAGGAGAGCGCCATAGAGAACAGTTGGTTGATGCTTGGGAAAGAGAACTGGATGAATAAAAGGGATAAAGAGGCGTTACAGCTCTTCACCACAGTGGCAAGCCTGTGGCCCAACCATAAGAGCACCGCCGAGGCCCTGTTTCTTGCAGGATCATCTGCAAAAAGGCTCAAGAAAGAGACCTTGGCCCGTATCTTGTGGGATAAATGCAAAAGAGAGTTTCCCGACTCATACTGGAGCAAAGAGATAGAGATAAGGGAGTATCTCTCATTGTGGAAGGCTCAGTGGAAGAAAGAGATTCCATCCAAATGAGCAAAGCTGAAGAGCTTGCCCTTTTACAAGAGGCCTTCAACAGGTTCACGGCAGCCACAGAGTCTCTTCAACAGGCATATGGAAGGCTTGAGAAAGAGGCTCAGGAGCTCAAAGAGGAGCTCGCCGCTCAAAAAGAGTACTTAGAGCTCATCCTGGAGAGCATCTCAGAGGGGGTGGTGGCCCTTGATACAGAGGGCAGAATAGAACACCTGAACCAGGCGGCCTGTGACATGCTTGACTCGTCTTCAGAAGAGGCCAAGGGCAAGGTGCTGTGGGATCTCCTTGGTGTTGAAGGGCTTCAAGAGGAGGATGGACCTCAAGAGGAGATTGAGTGTCATGATAGAATCCTCGTTATGAACGCTTCTCCCCTGATAAGGGAAGGGGAAGAGGTTGGGTTGGTGGTGGTGTTAAGGGACATAACCCGTCAGAAGGAACTGGAAGAGGCTGCAGCCCGCCAGCAGCGCATGGCGGTGATGGGAGAGATGGCCACCAGCATAGCCCACGAGATAAGAAACCCGCTGGGAAGCATAGAACTCTTTGCAGGGTTACTAAAAAGGGGACTTAAAGGTTCACCTGAAGAACGGTGGGTAGATAGCATTCTCTCTGTTACGAGCCACATGGAGAGCGTGATCTCAAACCTCCTCCTCTTCGCGAGGCCTTTCCACCCCAACAAAAGGATACATAGCGTTGAAGAACTGGTGGAGGAGAGTATTCTTATGACTCTCCATGCCATACAGGAGAATGGCGTTACAGTTAAAAGGGAGCCTGGAGAGAGATGCTCTGTGCTTGTAGATCCAGAGCTTATGAAACAGGCCTTGACGAACCTGATTCTGAACGCTGTACAGGCCATGGACGAAGGGGGAGTGCTCACCTTAGGCTGGAGATGCACAGAAGGAAAGGTTGCTATCAAGGTTGAAGACAATGGATCTGGCATCTCCCCTGATATCTTAAAGAAGATGTTTGAGCCTTTCTACAGCACTAAACGTGGTGGGACAGGTCTTGGCCTTGCCATAGTGAAAAGGATAGTTGACGACCACAAGGGAGAAATAATACCCAGAAGCGTTGAAGGTCAAGGAACAACCTTCACCATCCTTCTGCCAAGGGTGGAGGATTGATTCAAGAGGCTGTCTTAAGCTGGTTCAGCCTTTCAATCACCTCTTTACGGGAATCAACCAGACACCTCCGACACAGCTCAACCAGCTTGATCATGGTTACAAACCACTCCTTGTGCTTGGCCAGATACTCTATCTGGGAGAACCTGTAGTCCTTGTACTTATCCAGCAAGGCAGCAAACTCTATCTCCATCTTGATGGTGTAGCTTTGAACAATGTGCATGAGATAGAGAAAGAATAGGGGCTCCTTCATTGTGTTCACCCTTATTGCAGGGATCTCCTTCATGTATTTTGCCAAAAGCTCCTCTTCCTCTGGTGTGAGGTTATCCTCTGTCTTTTTCAAGACAGGAGCCAGAAGCTTCTCTCCGAACTCGCCAAGGATCTCAAGCCCCCTCTTGTACTCGTCAATAACCCACTGAACAAATTCGTCTGTCTCGTCTATCCTGTCAACAATTCTCTCCAAGGCAGAGATCACCTCTTGGCGGTCAGGCCACGACAGGCTATCCTTTATGACCTCTGTAGCTGGAATGGGGTTTTGAAGATAGATACGAGCCACCTCCTCGAGCCTCATGATCTTTGTTCCTGCTATCCTGGCTCCGCCCTCTGTGGCATTGATACAGACCCCTTTATACTCCGCCACATCCAACTCAAAGTGTTTCAAGAACATATACCAGGTAGAGGTAGTAAACACTGTCTTCTCGTAGTTGCCTGGTACCTCAAATGCGCTTTTGGGTATGCTATCGGTACTGTACACCGAGCCCCTCACATGGCTCTCCCCTGAAGGGGCAAAGGCAAGATCCTGTCCCACGAGAATGATGGGATTGCATCCCAATGCCTCAGCAATCTTAAAGCTCATGTTTGCACAGGATGCTCCTATCCTCAGAATGCCCTTGTCTATGCCTATCCATTTAAAGTGGGCAAAATCCCTGTAGGTAACAATGGTTTTTCCGTTGTAGGCAGCATAGCTCTCGGGTCTGATAACCGGACAGGCGGCAAGATAGGTATTCTCAAGCTCTTCAGCAGGGATCCCTTCAAAGAAAGGAACAACTCCCATCACTCTTTCTAAAGAACTCACCAAATGGGGATGGATGCCCTCTTTAAGCAAGGGTTTAAGGGTGGCATCGCAGCACAGTATCAAGGCTCTGTCCTGAAGCTTTTTGAGCACGTGAATGTTTTTGGACAAAGAGGGGCCAGAAGCAACACAGATTGCAGGCTTACCCTGAAACTTACCAAACAACTGGTTCATGCCTGGATTCTCGGCTATTATGAGGAGGTTCTTCATGATGTTCTCAAGGCCTATTAGGGAGTCATGGGGATCGTTGCCAAAGAAGATCACCGTCTCCCTCACGGCATCCTTTAAGTGGCGCAGCACCCCTTTGTAATAATCTGTGTAGATGTGCCAGGAGGGAGGATGCTCAACCACCTTTATGGTCTTAGCGTAATACTTTCTGTCCCCCACCTCCATGTACTTACGCATAGGGGGATAGAGCCTATCCAAAGGAATCCCTGCAAGGATCTCCACCTTGGGAGAAGCCAGTAAAGGCACAAGGTCTATGTGGCTCAAAGCCTCTCTCAGGACCCTTAGGTCCTTCTCTATAATCAACATATGCTTAAGGGTGTTACTCTTATTGGTGAGAAAACCCATGGGATAATACCCCATGCCAAATCCCAAAAAGACCACAAACTGGGGATACCTGAAGTCCTCATTGGCCAACACCTGCTTAACCTCAAGCCGGGGATCGTCGCTATGAAACATGATCTTCTTAGAGCCATGGCGAAACTCTAAGTTCGGAGGATAACCAGGGCCTTTGAACACCGTCCTAACCTTAGGATCCTTTTTGGTTCTCTCAAGAGCCGCTGCAAGCTCTGGCCAACGCTGTTTAATGACGGATAGATTGCGGGCAAAGATCTCTTTTGTTAGCCTGGTGGATTTAGGTTTAATGTGTTTCTTCATTCTTCACCTTCATTCCAGAATTATCGTTCTCTCTATTCCATTCTCTTCCCTTATTCAAACCATTTAACGCCTCATACACCACATAAAGGGGCCTGCCCTTTATTTCGTCGTAAATACGGGCAAGATACTCTCCAATTAGCCCCAAAGCCACCATTAGAACACTGCCCAGAAGAAGTTGAAGGAGTATGACCGTAGTGAAACCTGGAACAGCATTACCCTTCAACTTAACAAGGAGAGTCTGAACGCCCAATAGAAAGCTGCCCACAAAGGTAAAGATTCCAAGGTATGTTACCAGCCTTAATGGAACAGAGGAGAAGGATACAATGGAACCAACCCCAAAAGAGACCAGTTTTTTGAAGGACCATCTGCTCTCTGTGCCGCCTGTTCTATCAGGAGGCACAAAGGGAATCTGGGCAGAGGGAAAGCCTATCCAGGCGGTCAATCCCCTGAAGAACCTCTCCTTCTCCGGCAAAGCCAAGTAGATCTCCACCACCTTGACATCCAAAAGTTTGAAGTCCGTTGCCCTATCAATCTCTATTCCAGAGGCCATCTCAAAGAGCCTATAGAACAGCCTGGCCCCCAAGCGCCTTCCCACATCCTCCCTCTGCCTTCTCTCCTTCACAGCCTCAACTATGGGGATACCTGACTCTTTCCACAACCTCACCATATCTGGAATCAGCTCAGGAGGATGCTGAAGGTCGGCATCCATAACCACCACCCCGCTTCCACAAGAGGCCTTCAGGCCGGCATAGATGGCCGCCTCTTTGCCAAAGTTCCTGGTGAACCTCACCCCCCTAACCACATCGCTATGCTT
>JALWSI010000251.1 GCA_027080315.1 bacterium
GCCTTCGTGATTCCTTCCCTCCCTTTCAAAGGGATTGGGATCTCCTGGAATTATTATTAAAGGCCTGTCATCTGTTCTATCAGCCATTTACTCCTCCTCATTAGTCTGGGAATTTTAGGGTTATTGTTAGCACTCCGTTTTTGTAAGCTGCCTCTATTCCCTCAGGATCAGGGGGCGGAGAGAGTCTCAGCTGTCTCCTGAAAGGCCCCAGATACCTTTCCATAAGATGAAAGTGGATAATATGCTCACCAGACTCCATAGAGAGATCGGTCTTAAAGCCCTCAATAACCACCCGATCTCCATCAACAGAGACTGTTATCTCTTCTGGATCTATCCCGGGCAACTCCACCTCTATGTGCAGCATACCATCACTTTCGTATATATCCAAAGGTGGAGACGCCTGGCTGCTGCCCACATCTTCTTGACGATACCAGCCTCTATCTTCCGATCTATCCATAAACTACTTCATCCTCCACAGATTCTCCTGAACAGTTTATAGGCCTGAGACCAATTTTGTCAATTTCCTAAAGGATCCAGAACCCTTGCTGAAAATGCTGCAAGATTGTACCTTAATCCTTGAATGAGAGATCGGAGGTGGACCGTAATGGAACTCAAAGATGCAATAAGAGGCAGAAGAAGCGTGAGAAAATACAAACCAACCCCTGTATCCAAAGAGACCATAATGGAGCTCTACGAGATGGCCAGCTGGGCACCTTCCGGAATGAACCGCCAGAACTGGTTCTTTGTGGCGGTGACAGGAGAATACGTGAAGAAGGTAGCAGAGATCTGTCATCAGGGATACAAAGAGTACATTGGCTCAAAGGTTTCATCGGTGTTCTCTCACAAGCCCCAGGTGGTTAAGGAAACCACCAGTTTCTTCGCTACCCTTGGCGGGGCCCCTGTTGTTGTATTTGCATATGCAGAGCCGGGGCCTGAAAGCCAGTTCACCGATGTCCAGTCGGTATCCGCTGCCATACAGAACATGCTGCTTGCCGCCTACGATATGGGACTTGGAACCTGCTGGATGACGGGCCCTCTAAACAAAGAGAAGGAGTTTAACCAGCTTTTGGGAGTAGAGGGCAAGAAGCTAGTGGCCTTGATAACCCTGGGATACCCCGACGAAACCCCTAAACCCCCCAAGAGAAAAGGGGTTAAAATAGACCTTTTAGGATTTGACCAGTAGGTAAGAACCAACATGGGCGTTGAAGGCTTAAAGCTCTTTGACGCCCATTTTCACATAATTGACTACCGTTTTCCCATAAAGCCAAACCAGGGATACCTGCCCCCGCCCTTTTCATGCAAAGACTATCTAAAGGCAATGAAGGAATACCACCTAACTGGCGGTGCTGTTGTCTCTGGATCGTTCCAGGGCTTTGACACCAAATACCTGCTTTCAGCCCTAAAAGAGCTGGGGGATGGCTTCGTGGGAGTAGCCCAGCTTCCTGCAAACATCGCAGATGAGAGAATAATCCATCTTCATAAATCTGGGATTAGAGCAGTGAGGTTCAACTTGAGACGTGGAGGCTCAGATACCAGAGAGCATATTGAGGTCTTTGCTAACAGGCTCCACAATCTGGTGGGCTGGCACGTGGAGCTATACGCAGAGGCAAGGGACTTAGAGGAGCTCTATCCCACTCTCGTCAAGCTTCCAATGTGTTGCATTGACCATTTGGGTCTTTCAAAAGCGGGGTTTCATCAGGTTTTAAGGCTCATTGAGAATGGGAAGGCTTATGTCAAAGCAACGGGATTTGGCAGACTGAACTTTGATGTGGCCAGTGCCATAAGCCAGGTTGTGAAGGTGAATCCCAACGCCCTGATCTTTGGAACCGACCTCCCCTCCACCAGGGCTCCAAGGCCCTATAGCCATCAGGACTTAAGGCTCATTCTGGAGGCTTTGAACGACCCAGGCCTCATAGATAAGGTGCTATATAAGAACGCTTTGGAGCTTTACAGACCTTGATACCTAAAAGAGAACCGGCTCCCTCTTAGAGAAGAAAGGAGCCGGTTTTTTTAATCAAAACTCACCTTACCAGGGTTGCCTCTCTCCCTGGACCGGTAGATACGATCTTAACAGGAACCCCTGTCTCATCCTCAATAAAACCAATGTACCTCTTGGCCTCTTCAGGCAGGGCCTCCCAATCAGTGGCCCCACACACAGGGGTATCCCACCCTTTCATCACCTTAAATATGGGTTTGGCCTTCTCAACATCGTGGATACTTGCAGGAAACTCTTCACACCTCTTGCCATCTATCTCATAGGCCACACAAACAGGAATCTCTTTTATTCCATCCAAAACATCAATCTTGGTCAGGGCTATTCCCGTCACGCCGTTGAGCCAGGCTGCGTGACGCAGAACAACCAAATCAAGCCATCCACAGCGGCGGGGTCTTCCCGTGGTAGCGCCGTATTCGCCTCCTTTATCCCTAAGATGCTCTCCCATTGCTCCGGTCTCTTCTGTAGGAAAGGGACCACCACCGACCCTGGTGGTGTAAGCC
>JALWSI010000252.1 GCA_027080315.1 bacterium
GGGAAGGGATGGATGATCTTCAGGCCTTTGACGCAGAGAGCTGTGTGGACGCCATATTGGAGGGGGAGTGAAAGTAGATGAAGAGAGAATGCAGAAAAGGGACGTTTCTCATCTGCCTCTCTCTTCTTTTGGCTTTGCATGGTGTGGCAGCGGCCAAGGTGTGCAAGTGGATTGACAAGGATGGCACCCTGTGGTTCGTGAGCTGCAGAACCACAACTGCCCCAAAAAGGATACTTCGGGCCCCCAGTGGGAAAGATGTTCCTCCTGAGATTGATGCGGTGATTGAAAAGGTGGCCAAGGAGGAGAGCATGGATCCTGATCTCATAAGGGCCGTTGTTGCAGTTGAGTCAGATTTTAATCCCAAGGCGGTGTCTTCAAGTGGGGCCATGGGGCTGATGCAGCTCATGCCCCAGACGGCAGCCATCTACAATGTTGAAGACCCATGGGATCCTTACCAGAACGTGAAGGCAGGCACCAGGTACCTGAAACACTTGTTGAAGCAGTACAACAACGACCTTAGACTGGCCCTGGCAGCCTACAATGCAGGCCCAACCACGGTGAACAACTATGGAGGCGTGCCTCCATACTCCTCAACCGAGAGATACATCTCTAAGGTTATGAGCAGGTACCCTTCTAAGAATGTTTCGGCAGAGCCTGTTTTGGCCAGAAGGGAAAGGGGGATTCGGAGAGTGGTTTTGCCAGACGGGTCGGTGCTTTACACCAATCTTCCCTGATGGAATGTGAAAAAAGGGTCTTTAAGGTATCCTCCCAATACTCAGGCAGCAGGTTGGATCACTTCTTAACTCTGTGCTCAAACTTGGGAAGTAGGAATGCTGTGTTAAGGTCAATAAAAGAGGGTCATGTTTTGATAAATGGAGGAGTGGCCAGAAAGGGTGGGGTGATCCTGAAAAAGGGAGACCAGGTTGAGCTTCATATTTCTCTTCCCCAGCCTTTGGAGCTTAAAGCCCAGAAAATTGAGCTTGAGATTATCTACGAAGATCCGCACATCTTAGTGCTAAACAAGCCTGCAGGAATGGTGGTGCATCCATCAAAGGGACATGAAGACTCAACCCTTGTGAACGCCCTGCTTGCCCATTGTGATTGCCTGCCCGGGATAGGGGGGAAAGAGAGGCCTGGAATAGTGCACAGGTTGGACAAAGGCACCTCGGGAGTCATGGTTGTTGCAAAAAGCGAGACTGCCCATAGGGGATTGGTAAGGGCATTCTCTGAGCACAGAGTGGAGAAGACTTACTTGGCGGTGGTTCATGGGGTTCCGCAGCCCCTGAATCAGGAGATCTCTCTTCCCATAGCCCGTAATCCCAAACACAGAATCAAGATGGGAGTGGTTGAGGGTGGCAGAGATGCCTTGACCATCTTTGAGGTTGTGAGTAGTTCAGAGAGATTTGCGTTGTTAAAGGTGAGGATAGCTACTGGAAGAACCCACCAGATCAGGGTACACACGAGCCATATTGGCCATCCCGTTGTAGGCGATGAGCTTTACGGAAGAAAAGATGACCCTTTACGCTATGGCATTGACCGACCGGCTTTGCACTCTTGGATACTGAAATTCTCCCATCCCATAACGGGAGAAGATATGAACTTTGAGGCACCAATTCCTTCAGATATCCGGGCTCTTACAGAGGTTTTAGGGCTGGACCTCTCTTTGCTCTAAAGGCCGTTCTTCTCCTTCTCCTCTTTGCACTTTACGCAGTAGATGGCGAAAGGCTTGATCATAAGGCGCTTTTCATCAATTAGTTCCCCGCACTCTGCGCATATTCCGTAGGTGCCGTCCTCTATTTTCTTCAAAGCGTTCTCTATGTTCTGTAGCTTCTGCCTTTCCATTGAAGAGAGGGTGCTTTTTATCCTTTGAATCTCCAAAGCAGTGGCCTGATCGGCAATGTCTCCCTTCGCATGGCTCTCTAACAGCTCCAGGTGGGCTCCCTGCTTTTTAGCTAAACGCTCTAATATCTCTCTTCTCTCTTCAAGTAGCATCTCTTTTATCTTCTCAAGGTTGCGGATGTCGTCGGTCATGCCTCTTTCTCCTTCTTGAGTTCTTCTATCTCTTTTCGGAGTTCCTCTATCTCTTCAGATAATGAGTGGATCACCTCTAAAACAGGATCAGGCAAAAGATGGTGGTCAAGGTCAACTCCCTGAACCCTTATGGTTCTTTTCTTAACCGTCCTTCCCGGCACACCCACCACTGTTGAGTCAGAAGGCACGGGCCTAACAACAACTGAGTTTGCACCTATCTTGCTGCCTTCTCCTACAACGAAAGGACCGAGGATCTTGGCACCAGCCCCAACCACCACGTTCTTCTCAAGGGTGGGGTGTCTCTTCTCTTTCTTCAAGCTCACTCCTCCTAAGGTCACCTGATGGTATAGGGTGACCCTGTCTCCCACCTCTGCTGTCTCTCCAATAACCACTCCCATGCCGTGGTCAATGAACACCCCTTTGCCAATGGTGGCCCCTGGATGAATCTCAATGCCAGT
>JALWSI010000253.1:0-2889 GCA_027080315.1 bacterium
GAAAGGTTGAGACCTTCACTTCGTCCACCCTGCCACGCCACCTCTCAACGAAGGCTAAAGGATCGCTGTTGGGGATCGCCACCATGTTGAGAAAGACCCTTGGCCTGCCCCCTTTGCGAAGGGACACCAGGTGCTCTATCTGCCTCTCCACCACCTCAAGCTCGGCGCCTCTGTACCACGAGTACCTCTCGGGATCGGCGCCATCCACCGAAAATCCGATCCAGTGAATCCCGCTCTCAACAAGGCGCTCTGCCGTCTCAGGGTCCATGAGAAGTCCGTTTGAGAGTATCCCAACGCTTATGTTCCCCGCCTCAGCAGCCCAGGAGATCATCTGGCAGATCTCAGGGTGCAGCAGGGGTTCTCCTGCACCGGTGAGCATGAGATCCACCTCGGCATCCCAGTGGAAGATCTCCTCAATCATGGCCCTGGCAAGCTCAGGGTCTATGCTGCCCACTGCCCTGCGCCGCTCAACCCCCTCACCCCAAAAATGGCACGACCTGCAGCGCATGTTGCACCGATTGGTGGGTTCAATGATGACACTACGGGGGTACCTTGGTGTCTGCAAACCGTCTCCTCAGGCGAGTCCCAGCTCTTCCAAAATCTCTCTGCCACCTTTCTCCAGCAGCAACCTGCTCAGCTCTCTTCCAAGCTGGGAGGGGGCATCAACAGGGCCCGAGACCTTCTCTCGCACCCAGCGGGAGCCATCAGGCATGCCGATAAAGCCCTCAAGGGTCAAGGTTTCTCCTTGGGACTCTCCAAAGGCGGCCACAGGCACCTGGCAACTTCCCCCAATTGAGCCCAAGAAGCTCCTCTCGGCCTTAACCTCGCAGGCGGTGGTTGGAGAATGGATAGGCTCCAGCAGCTCTTTGAACTCACCCTCTCTGGTCTCAATGGCAAGCACCCCCTGTCCAACTGCAGGAAGACAGACCGAGAAGGGCAGATCCAGGCAGTTGTGGTCACGGTAAACCCCCAACCGCAGCATACCGGCCTTGGCCAGCACCACAGCCTGGTACTCTCCCTCAACCAGCTTGCGCAGCCTGGTGTCTAAGTTCCCCCGCAGGGTCTTGATCTGCAAGGTGGGAATCTGCGCCAGAAGCTGGGCCTGCCTCCTCAGGCTTGAGGTGCCAACCACCGCATCAGGGGGCAGCTCTGAGAGAGATTTCAAGGGCTCTCTTGTGACCAACACGTCCTCTGGGCTCTCCCTTTCGCTCACGGCGGTTATGGCAAGCCCCTCTGGGATCTCAGAAGGCACGTCCTTCATGCTGTGAACCGCAAGGTCAACCCGGCGATCCAGCAGGGCCTCTTCAATCTCTTTGACAAAGAGCCCCTTTCCACCCACTTTGGCCAAAGGAGCGTCAAGTATCTTGTCCCCCTTGGTCTTGATGATCACCAGCTCCACCTCAGCCCCGTGATGGCTCTCAAGTTTATCTTTCACCCAGTTAGCCTGCCAAAGGGCCAGTTTGCTGCCCCTGGTGCCTATCTTGATCTTCATCGTTCCTCCTCTATCCCGAAAAGCCTGCGGGCCACCCTTGCCATCTCTTCCCCTTTCCCCTCAGAGGCCGCCTGTTTCATGGTGGTGAAGGATGGATGCAGAATCTTCTTCACAATGGCGTCCGCCATCTTCTCAATAGAGCGCTGTTGCTCAGGAGTGAGATCCAGCTTTGAGAAGGTCTTGTGCATCTCCTGTTCCACAATCATCCTGCTGTGCTTGCGCAGAGAGACAATCACCGGAATCACGCTCTGCTCCCTCATCCACACCTTGAACTGCTCAACCTCTCTCTCAATGATCTGCAAGGCCCGCTCAGCCTCTTTTGCCCTTCTCTTGCGGTTCTCCTCCACAACCGTCTCAAGGTCGTCAATGTCGTAGAGGTAAACGTTCTCAACCCTTCCCACCTCGGGATCAATATCCCGTGGCACCGCTATGTCTATGAAGAAGACGGGACGGTAGCGCCTGCGCTTCATGGCCCTCTCAACCTGCTCCCGTTTGATGATCACCTCCTGCGACGCGGTGGAGCTGATCACTATGTCCGCCCTTACCAGCTCATCCTCAAGAGATTCCAGAGATACAGGCTCTCCCCCAAGCTCCTGTGCCAGCCTCTGGGCCCGCTCAAGGGTCCTGTTTGCCACCACCAAACGCCCCACCCCGTGTGAGACGAGGTGCCTGGCAGCAAGCTCTGCCATCTCTCCTGCTCCAATGAGCATGGCCTCACGCTTCTCAAAGGTGTCAAAGATCTTCTTTGCAAGCTCAACAGCGGCAAAGCTCACCGAAACCGCATGCTCCCCTATCCCCGTCTCGCTCCTCACCCTCTTTGCCACAGAGATGGCCTTCTTCATAAGCTGGTTCAGCACCAGTCCCGTGGCCTTCTCCTTCAGGGCCAGCTCATAGGCGTCTTTCACCTGACCGCCAATCTGCGGCTCCCCCAGCACCATTGAATCAAGACCGCAGATCACCCTGAAGAGATGCCTCACCGCATCGTCTCCTCGGTGGCGGTAGAGATGAGGCTCTAAATCACGGGTATCAACCCCCTTTGTGGAACAGAGAAAATCCTTTATTGCCTCTTCTCCCCCATCATCCACCCAGCCGTAAACCTCAACCCTGTTGCAGGTGGAAAGAATACACCCCTCTCTCACCTCATCGTACTCAAGAAGGGCCTTCAAGGCCTCAGGGGTCTCAGCCTCGTTGAAGGCAAGGGTCTCCCTCAGCTCCACAGGGGCAGTGGTGTGATTCACGCCTACCACAATAATCTCCATCTACCCTTAGTCCTCACATATTGGCGTAGGTATGAAGCCCCGGCAGCAAGAGGTTAACCCCCAGAAAGGTGAAGAGCACTGCCGCAAACCCCACAATAGCGAGAATAGCCGCCCTCTTGCCCCTCCAGCCAACCGTCA
>JALWSI010000253.1:2899-9897 GCA_027080315.1 bacterium
TGAGGCTGCCGGGAAGGAGGGCAGCGTGGATGAACCAGGTGATGAGAGACCAGGTCTCTTTGGGATCCCAGCTCCAGTAGGAGCCCCAGGCGTACTCGGCCCAGATGGCCCCTGTGATTATTCCAATGGTCAAAAACGGAAAGCCTATGGTGAGCATACGGTAGTTGAGGGAGTCAAGGGTGTGAAGTGATGGAAGCCGCCTGAACATGCCTCCAAGGCTCTTCTTCTTTATGTAGTGCTCCTGCAGCAGGTAGAGGACACTCACCACAAAAGAGAGGGCAAAGGCGGCGTAGCCAATGAAGGAGGTGGTGGCATGAACGGTGAGCCATCCGCTCCTCAGGGCGGGAGTGATCACCCCGGGAGGCTTGGAAAAGACCGCCGCGTAGAGCACACCAAGCAGGTTCAGGGGCGACACAAAGGCCCCCAGCACCGGCATAGAGTATAAGTGCTGCACCGCTATGTAGCTTCCCGCTAAGGCCCATGAGAAGAAGGAGAGGGAGTCCTCAATGGTGGTGACAGGAAAATGCCCCCCCACAACCCACCTCACCACAAAAGAGAGGGTGTGAAGCCCAAAGCCCACCATGAGAAGCCGCAGTGCCCAATCTGAAAACCGCTCTTCTAAGCGGTAGAGAAAGAGCAGATACAGCAGGGTTGAAACAAGGTAAAGCCCCGCTGCAAGCCGTATGGTCCAAAGGTCCATCATCCACCCACCATAAGATCTAAAGCGGTGAAGATAAAGAAGGCAACGCTCAGGTACCCGTTAACGGTGAAGAAGGCCACGTCTATCTTTGAGAGATCGTTTGGAGAGACTAGCCTGTGCTCCCAGAAGAGGAGGCCTCCCATCACCAGCAGGCCCAAGAAGTAGAAGAGCCCAAGGTGCATCAAAGGAGCCACCAAGAGAAACATGAGAACCGAGGCGGCGTGAAATCCCCTTGCCACCCAAAGGGCCTTTTCTATCCCCAAAAGCCTGGGTATGGAGTGAAGCCCCTCCTTTTTGTCAAACTCAACGTCCTGAAGCGAGTAGAGAATGTCAAAGCCCCCCACCCAGAAGGCCACCCCCAGCCCCACCAGCACAGGGGGCAGGTTCAAGGTGCCCTTGATGGCTATCCAGGCACCAATGGGGGCCAAGGAAAGGGAGAGCCCCAGCACAAGGTGAGAAGCCCAGGTGAACCTCTTGGTGAAAGAGTAGAAAGAGACGAGCAGCACCGCCCAGGGAGCCAGCTTGAAGCAGAGGGGATTGAGCATCTTGGCGGCAAAGACGAAGATGCCGTAAGAGAGAATGATGAAGAGAACCGTCTCAGACTTGCTCACCTTGCCTGCAGGGATATGCCTCTCTTTGGTGCGGGGGTTCTTTGCGTCAATATCGGCATCAACCAGACGGTTGAAGCACATGGCGCCTGTTCGAGCCCCCACCATAGCCACAACTATCCAGAAGAGCTTGCCCCAAGGTGGAAACCCGCCTGCTGCCAGAAAACAGCCCATAAAGGCAAAGGGCAGGGCAAAAACGGTGTGCTCAAACTTAATCATCTCAAGAATCATCTTCACCTTGCCCCAAAGCCCCTTCATCTCACCTCCTCCACGGTGATGCCCCTGCTGGTCTCGTTTAACACCTCAAGTTTAATCCCTATTCTCGGCCTGTACTGGGCCCAGAAGGGCATGCCCATCTCGGGCCACTCAACCGCCACAACCCCTGTCTCCAAACACTCGTCAAGGCCCAGGTCCTCCACCTCTGCTGCGCCTCCAAGACGGTAGAGATCAACGTGGTAAAGCACCAGCCGTCCGCCGTGGTATTCGTTCACCAGGGTGTAGGTGGGGCTGCACACCCCCTTCTCTATTCCAAGTCCCAGGGCAAGCCCCCTTATGAAGGTGGTCTTCCCCGCTCCCAAGGTCCCCTCAACGGTCAAAAGCTCGCCCCCCACAAGCTTCTTTCCAAGGGCGCGTCCAAGGTCCTGGGTCTCTTCTGGAGACTGGGTGGTGAACCGGGTTCTCTTCATCTCCCAAGCAGAAGGTAAAGCACCGCCATGCGCACCGCAACGCCGCTGGTCACCTGCTGCAGTATGCAGTTTTTGGGATAGCCCTGCATGGCAGGAGAGAGCTCAACCCCCCAGTTCACAGGGCCGGGATGCATGAGAAAGGGGGTCTCCTCCATAGACTCAATCAACCCCGCAGATAGGCCAAATAGACGAGAGTACTCCCTCAACGAAGGAAAGAGAGGCGAAGCCTGACGCTCAAGCTGGATCCTCAGCATGATCACCGCATCTGCCTCCTTCACAACCCGGTCAATTGAGGGCACAACCCTGACCCCCAGCCTCTCAATGAAAGGGGGGATCATGGTGGGAGGTCCTGCAACGGTGACCTCTGCCCCCAGGGCCCTTAGCCCCCAGATGTCTGAACGGGCAACCCTGCTGTGGGTGATGTCCCCGGCAATGGCCACGTGAACCCCATTAAGGTCCTTGGTTTTCAGGGCCTCCCGCAGGGTCAAAAGGTCAAGTAGGCCCTGGGTGGGATGCTCGTGGGTTCCGTCTCCTGCGTTGATCACTGAGGCCTTCAGGTTTTTAGCCAGGTAATGGGCGGCCCCTGAGGCCCTGTGTCTCACCACCACCCCGTCAACACCCATGGCCTCAATGTTGAGGGCGGTGTCCTTCAGGGTCTCGCCTTTGGTGGTGCTGCTTGAGGAGGAGGAGAAGTTGATCACGTCTGCCGAAAGGTACTTGCCGGCAAGCTCAAAGCTGGTCCTTGTGCGGGTGCTGGGCTCAAAAAAGAGGTTGGCAACCACCTTGCCCCTGAGAGTGGGCACCTTCTTGATGTCTCTCTCAAGGATCTCCTTCATGGAGTCCGCCGACTCCAAGATGTAGAGAATCTCGTCCTTTGAGAGCCCCTCTAACCCCACAAGGTCCTTTCGGCCAAACCCCATCTCTCATCCCTCTCTGCCTGCAAGCACCACCGCGTCTTCCCCGTCCACCTCCTTCAAGAGCACGAGAACATCCTCTTGAATGCTGGTGGGCACGGTTCTGCCCACGTAGTCAGGGTGGATGGGTAGCTCTCTGTGCCCTCTGTCAATCAACACCGCCAGCTGGATCAGCCGGGGACGACCAAAGTCGGTGATGGCGTCCAGGGCGGCCCTCACAGTGCGACCGGTGAAGATCACATCGTCAACAAGCAGGATCTTGCGATTGGTCACGGGGCATCTTATCTCGGTGCGCTGCACAACAGGTTGCTCTTCCAGAAGACTCAAGTCGTCCCTGTAAAGGGTTATGTCAAGGCTCCCCAGGGGCACATCCTCCCCCTCAATCTCTTTAAACTTCTCAACAAGACGCCCTGCCAGCACATCTCCCCTGCGCTTTATGCCGATTACGCAGAGGTCAGATACCCCCTTGTTCCTCTCGGCAACCTCGTAGGCCATGCGCGAGATCACCCTCTCCATGCGATCCTCACGCATGATGAAACGCTTAAGCACGTATCCTTCAGGTAGCTTCATGGCCTACAGAGAGTTCCAAATCTTCTCGTTCTTGGTTATCTCTACCCTCTTTCTCATGTCTTCAAGCCAGGCGTTGAACACCTCTTCTCGTTTTTTGGAGAGAATGCGGTTCTTCAACTCGGTCTTCTTAAGGTCAAAGTCCTTCTCGTCAATCCCCTTGCGGTCAACCACCACAAAGAGGTAGAGCTTGTGGCCCATGGTGGCCCAGCCCGCCTCGCCCTTCTTGCGCTCAAACACCCTGTCCGAGAGCCCCGGGAAGAAGCCCATGCGGGTGAAGTAGTCTGACTCAACTATGCTCTTGGGGGGCAGGCCAAGCTCTTTTGCAACCCTGCTCAGCCCCTTGGCCTCAACCTCCTTCGCCCACTTGGGGGCCTCCTTCTGCATCCACTCCCAGGCCTTATCCTCCTCGTAGTCCACCAGCACCTTGGCCTTTATCTGGGACAACGGCGGTATTATTGAGGGTCTCTTCTCCAAAAGCTGCACAATGTAAAAGCCCTCGGGGGTGCGGATGATGTCAGAGTGCTCTCCCTCTTTCAGCTCAAAGGCCTTTGAGATCACAAGGGAAGAGCTTGGAATCTCTGGGATGCTGTCCTTGCGAGAGACCAAGGGGGTATCAAGAACCACCACTCCCTCTTTGGCCGCCGCCTCTTTCAGGGGTATTCCCTTACGCATGGCGGCTCTGATGCGTCCCGCAGCCTTAAGAGCCAGCTTGCGGCCACGCTCCTCTTTCAGCTTCTTCTCAATCTGCGAGGCCACCTCGCTGTAGGGTTTTATCCCTTCGCCCTGCCGTTTAACCAGCTCAACAACCCTGAACATATCCGGCACCGAGGCGAAGGGCTTTGAGATCTCACCGGGCTTGAGCCCCTTAAGGGCCCTCTTTATGGTTGGATCAAGCCTTCGCCAGGCAACAAAGCCGGTAACGCCCCCCTCTTTGGCAAAGGGGTCCTTTGAGTACTTCTTGGCAAGCTCTTCAAATCGCTTGGGGTTTTTGAGAAGCTCTTTGTAGATTCTCTGAACAGTGGCGTTGTCTTTGACGGTAATGGTCTTAAGCCACACCCCGGCAGGTGAGGGAAACTCGTAAGAGTTCTCCTTGTAGTAGCGTTGCTTCTCCTCTTCGGTCACCTTCACCTTGTTGTCAAAGTCGTCAAGAGAAAGGGCAGCGTACGAGAACCTCACCCTCTCTGGCAGGCGGTACTGCTCTTTGTGCTGGCTGTAGTAGTTGGCAAGCTCTTTGTCTGTGGGTTTGAACCTGTCAAGAAAGTGGTTGGCCTCAACCACCGCGTACTTCACCTTAACCTTCTCATTCTCCCAAAGGTAAAGGTTACGCACCTCGGCTGGGGTAACATCAACAGAGTCTTTAATCAACGAATAAACCCTGTTGCGGGTAAGGTTGTTTTTGGTCTCAATGTCAAACTCTTCAGGGGTTGAGTGAATATATGCCAGGGCCTGTTTGTAGCGATTGGGGTCAAACTTGCCGTTCACCTGAAAAGCAGGAATGCTTGCGATCACCCTGGCAGCGTCTGCGTCTGTGGCCCCTATGCCGCTCTCTCTTGCCACCTCAAGGGCTATCTTCTCGTTAATCAGGCCGTCAAGCACCTTCTCTTTAAGTTTAAGACGCTTTATGAGCTGGTCGTTGAACCTCTTACCATACAACCTGCGGTAGAACTCCATCATCCTGCCGTAGGTCTCCCTGAACTCCTGGTAGGTGATGGGCTCTTTGCCCACGGTGGCGATCACATCACGGTTCCCCTTGTAGGTTCCTCTTCCCCAGACCAGAAAGATGGTTCCAATAAAGGCAGCCACCAGCAGCCACAAAATAACGCTTAAGAACTTTAGGTTGTTTCTAATGCCCTGAAGTGCGCTCATTAAGACACCGCCTCCTCTTCGTCTGTTCTATTAAGCAAACCCCTACAGGTAGAGGCATGGTCGGGGCGAGAGGATTCGAACCTCCGACCCTCTGCTCCCAAAGCAGATGCGCTACCAGGCTGCGCTACGCCCCGACGCAGTGGCTTTGACCTATAGCAGGTGGGCGGCATTAGTCAATCGGTTGCCCCGCAAAAAAGAGAGAGGGGAGAGCCATTAAAGAACCCCAGGCCTAAAAAAAGGGCGGGGATAAATCCCCGCCCTATGAGTTTTTAGCCTATGAGCTTACGGAGCAGCAGGTGCCGTGCCGTTGCCCGTCTGAATAGCGTTGGTGAGGTTGTTGAGAGGATTGAAGGTAACGCCGGCCCAAGGCGAGTTGTATATGGTGAGGTCGTACTCAAAGTCACCAACCCCGTGCACCCTGATCACATCAAAGCCGATGGTAGGCACGAAGTTCACATCGTCAACCCCGCCTTCCACCACATCGTAGATCTCCGTGGCGTTGGTGTTACTGTAAGGAGAAGACCAAGCAGTGGAGTTGCAGGTAGTGGTGTCACCGCAGTTGATGGGCAGGAAGAGCCCACCACCAGAGGTCTCCGCCCTGGCATCGTCGTGGTCAAGCTCAAAGTCGCCCACAAGGTAGTAGCCCTCGCTGAAGGTGCCAGTGTTGAGCAGATCTGCACCGGGGCCCACAGCCTCAAACATGGCCTCGTGGGTGATTGAGAGCAGCTTGCCAGGTGATGCGGTTCCAGGCACCGTGTGCTCGTCGGTGTCCCTTGCAGTCCACTTGAACTTCACATTCCAGTAGCTGCTGCCGCACGGAGCTACGGCTGGCAGGTTGAAGTTGTAAACATTGTCAACCAGCCTGTCCAAAGCAGAAGAGGAAGTGCCGTGGGTGTAGTAGGGTGTACGCTGAGGATCGTAGAGCAGCTTGGTGAAATAGTGATAGTGTTTGGTGAAGAAGTTGAGCATGAGGTAGGTGATGAGACTATCAGCCTGATTGGTACTGAAGTAGGGCGCGGTGTAACGGCTGCCCTGGTTCATCATGTTGGCAAACCAGTTCTCCTCAAGGTCATCCACACTACCAAACACCAGACGGTAACCTGCATCCTCGGCGTCCATGTCGTCGCCAAAGGCAAGGGTAGGACCAAATGTGGTTGCCCAGTCAGGCCTGAAGTAGGGGTTATTGTTGGTCATATCACTGCCCACATAGTCAGGGTGCAAGATTAAACCGTTGTAACCGCTGGGAACGGCTGTGCCGGGTGCCGTGTAGTTGTCATCAATGTGCCTGTCGTAGTCGGAGTCGTTGTCAGAGGTTCTGAAAGCAGTGATGGTTGCAGCATTCACGCCGTAACCAGAGGCACTGGCAAAGTCCACAAAGTACTCTGTGCCATACAACAGCTCGCCATTGTCTATGCGGGTGTACCCATCTTTTCCATTGGTGGTCTTACCCACGTGGTCAATTCCGCCATCGGTTGCTCCACCAAACACTGAATCTGACTCAGAGAAAACTCCCGCGGAATTGTTCTTGTCCCAGGTGCAGCTATCTTTCTTGTCTGTGTTTGCTGCAGCCACAAGGCTCTTGAAGGGACCACAGTTGGACCAGAAATCACTCTGAATCAACCCCTCCGCTATCACCTCAACATAGCCCTTGGGC